>CAMHEP010000006.1 GCA_946184195.1 uncultured Bacteroidales bacterium
TATCAGTATGTCAAAGTACAAATTTGAATGCAATACACAACAACATATTAGACTGTCAAAATGTGGGGGACATTGTTTATCAGTATGTCAAAGTACAAATTTGAATGCAATACACAACTACGACTCTGTCGGTGTCTCGAAGCATTTTATTGTTTATCAGTATGTCAAAGTACAAATTTGAATGCAATACACAACACTATTAAATAGCGCTTTCAACACGCTATCATTGTTTATCAGTATGTCAAAGTACAAATTTGAATGCAATACACAACTTACCGTATTTTATCAACTGCGAACGGTCGATTGTTTATCAGTATGTCAAAGTACAAATTTGAATGCAATACACAACCAGTTCCGTATTCACAAATGCGGTATTAGCATTGTTTATCAGTATGTCAAAGTACAAATATATGCTTATTGGGATGCAAAATTACAAAAAAATCATGTGATTAGCAAAATATTTCAATGAATATTTGCAAATATTATAAAAAAACATTACCTTTGCACCATAAATTTGAATGCAATACACAATAAGGATTATTCCGTTGTGTAAACATCAAAGGTGGGACCGTATAGTCTCGCTTTTTTTTACCGTATTAAATGAGACCATAAGTTCGATTCTTATACCCCTCCGCCGCCCTTGGCAGACTGCTGACAGCACAAGGATTTGCGCAAAAGAGGACCGGGCATAATGGCGTGAGAGGCTACGATATTGTTGAAAATCAGCATAATAGCGTATCCGATCAGGTGTTTATGCAACGGCTTAAAGACCAAGAGAATGCTGACAGTGCTGACAGTACTTTCTAATAAATATATACACATACACATGTATATAAACATTAATATATATACTGTCAGCTGTCAGCACTGTCAGCATGAATCTTTGCCTGTTGTTAAACTCAAAAAAGAGCAGAGAAAGAGCCGCGAAGAAATGGAGGCTTAAGCCGCGAGCGAAGCCGCTCAATGATGGATTGATTCGTGTCGAAGTAAGCTCAATGATGGATTGATGGAATGATGGTTGGTGGGAAATGAGAAAGAGATAGAAAATGCGTTAAAGAGACAAAAAAACACAAATAAATTTGCGTAATTCATAATTTTGTATTACTTTTGCAGGCTATTTTGTGTAAATGGGCACTGAGTATGTGCTTATTATAATTTAAGGAAAGTGCAAATAGTGCACAACTGAGAAGACACAAAAGAAGCGGGTCCGGTAGCTCAGTTGGATAGAGCAACAGCCTTCTAAGCTGTGGGTCCCGGGTTCGAATCCCGGCCGGATCACGGAGCGTTCGCTAAGCCGGTCGCAAAAGGTTCATACCGCTCCGCTCAATGAACGGGCGACGGCTTGTTCCGCTCTATCCTCGGAAAGCGCAGTCAAGCTGCTTACTTTTTCCTCGGATGTGTCCATGCGGATGGAAGAGTGGAAAAAGGATGATGGAGGAGTGGAAAAAGGATGATAGGGGAGTGGGGAATGAGAGGAGAGTAGGGAATGAATGAGAGGGTTAGGATAAAAGAGAAAAGAAAATAGATTAGTCGTTAATATATGCGTCAATTAAAAATCACGAAATCAATCACGAACCGCGAATCGGCTTCGTTGGACAAGTATCTGCAAGAGATAGGTCGTGAAGACCTGATTACCGTGGAAGAGGAAGTGGAACTGGCAGGTCGTATCCGTAACGGAGACCGTGCCGCACTGGAGAAGTTGACTCGTGCCAACTTGCGTTTCGTTGTGTCCGTAGCGAAACAGTATCAAAATCAGGGACTTAGTCTGCCTGACCTTATCAACGAAGGTAACTTGGGACTAATCAAGGCCGCGGAGAAATTCGATGAGACACGCGGATTCAAGTTTATCTCCTACGCTGTATGGTGGATTCGCCAAAGTATCCTTCAGGCTCTTGCCGAGCAGTCACGTATTGTTCGTCTGCCGCTCAACCAGGTAGGTTCGCTCAACAAAATCAACAAGGCTTATCAACGTTTTGAGCAAGAACACGAGCGCAAGCCGTCTGCCGAGGAATTGGCAGATGAGTTGGATATGCCGGTGGATAAGATAGCCGAGACACTGAAGATGTCGGGTCGTCATGTGAGCGTGGATGCTCCATTCGTGGAAGGCGAAGACAACTCGCTTATTGACGTGCTCGTCAATGAGGACTCGCCAAATGCCGACCGTGGACTAATCAGCGAGTCGCTGAGCAAGGAGATAGAGCGTGCTCTGCGCACCCTGACTCCCCGTGAGGCAGACATATTGAAACAGTTCTTCGGTATTGGAATGCCCGAGAAGACATTGGAGGAGATAGGAGAGTCGCTTCACCTTACTCGCGAGCGCGTCCGTCAGATTAAGGAGAAAGCGATACGTCGTCTGCAACAGTCGTCACGCAGCCATATTCTCAAGACGTATCTGGGATAATGGACAAAGGGACAATGTACGCAGTAAATTGCATATATACAATTCAACATATTAGAAATGAAAATCAACGTTAGTCATGTTAATCAGCCTTCATGGCTGGAGGTAACGGTTCATGCGAACCTGCCTGAGAACTTGAAGAAACTGCAAGAGATTGCATATAATCTCTGGTGGGTATGGAATGCCGACGCGAAGAATATCTTCCGTGCAATTGATTTGGAAGCTTGGCACAAGGCACAATCGAACCCGATTGTGCTGCTCAATATCATCAGCTATGAGCGTATGGTGGAACTCAGCAAGGACAAGGAGTTCATGAAGGCTCTGGATCAGACCTATGCTGACTTCCGTGCTTATATGGACGCTCCGAAGAATGCCAATAAGCCGTCGATTGCCTATTTCTCGATGGAGTACGGTTTGAGCCATATCCTGAAGATTTATTCCGGTGGTCTGGGTATTCTTGCCGGTGACTACCTGAAAGAAGCCAGTGATTGCAATGTCGATATGACCGCTATCGGTTTCCTCTATCGTTACGGTTATTTCACACAGACCTTGTCTCCGGAAGGACAGCAAATAGCAAAATACGAGGCACAGAACTTCCAGAACTTGCCGCTCACTCAGGTGAAGAACGAGGACGGCAGCCCGATGGTAATCGATGTACCTTATCCGGACCGTTACGTTCATGCCTATCTATGGAAGGTGGCAGTAGGTCGTATCAACCTGTACCTGCTGGATACCGACAACGACATGAACTCGGAATGGGACCGTCAGATTACTCACCAGCTGTATGGTGGCGACTGGGAGAACCGTATCAAGCAAGAGATATTGCTCGGTATAGGTGGTGTGCTGGCACTGAACAAATTAGGCATCAAGAAGGATGTATACCACTGCAACGAGGGTCATGCAGCCCTGATGGGCTTGCAGCGTTTGGTAGACCTTATACAGGAAGACGGCTTACAGTTCCAAGAGGCATTGGAGGTAGTCCGTGCTTCGGGTCTGTATACCTGCCATACTCCGGTTCCCGCCGGTCACGATTACTTCGAAGAGGGTCTGTTCTACAAGTACATGAACATGTATCCCGAGAAGTTAGGTATCGAGTGGAAAGACCTGATTGGCATGGGTCGTCAGAACCCCGAAGACAACAACGAGAAGTTCTCGATGTCTGTCTTTGCGCTGAACACCTGCCAAGAGGCAAACGGTGTGAGCTGGTTGCACGGTGAGGTATCGAAGAAGATGTTTGCTCCGGTATGGCCGGGTTATTTCCCCTCGGAGTTGCACGTTGGCTATGTGACCAATGGTGTCCACATGCCGACATGGGCAGCGAGCGAGTGGAAAGCCGTATATAAGAAGACCTTCCCGGCAGAGTGGTGGAACGACCAATCGAATCCCAAGATGTGGGCACCGTTCAACGACCTGAGCGACGAGGTGATATGGAATACCCGTATGTTCCTCAAGAACAAACTGATTGACTACATCAAGGAGCAATTCCGTGAGGACTGGATGAAGAGTCAAGGTGATCCTGCTCGTATCGTTCGTGCCTTGAACGAGATGAACCCGAATAACCTGATTATCGGTTTCGGTCGTCGTTTTGCTACGTACAAACGTGCTCACCTGCTGTTCACCGATTTGGAGCGTTTGGACAAGCTGGTCAACAACCCCAACTATCCTGTTCAGTTCCTCTTCACGGGTAAGGCTCACCCTGCTGATGGCGGTGGTCAGGGTCTAATCAAACGTATCATCGAGATCAGCCGTATGCCTCAGTTCTTAGGTAAGATTATCTTCCTTGAGAACTACGATATGCGTTTGGCAAAGCGTCTGGTGAGCGGTGTAGATATATGGCTCAACACGCCTACCCGTCCTTTGGAGGCGAGCGGTACATCGGGTGAGAAGGCGCAGATGAACGGTGTACTCAATTTCTCCGTGCTGGACGGATGGTGGTTGGAAGGCTATGTGAAGGGTGCAGGTTGGGCATTGACCGACAAGCGTACCTATGAGAATCAGGCTCACCAAGACCAGTTGGATGCCGCTACCATCTATCAGTTGCTGGAGTCGGAGATTATCCCGCTGTACTACGCCAAGAACTCGAAGGGTTATTCGCCCGAATGGATACAGACCATCAAGAACTCGGTGACGAAGATTACTCCTCGTTTCACGACCAAGCGTATGATGGACGACTATTTCGACCGTTTCTACAACAAGCTGGCTAAGCGTCACGCTTTGCTGATGGCAGACCACTATAAAGTGGCCAAGGAGATAGCCGCATGGAAAGAGAACATGGTAGCTCACTGGGACGAGATAGAGGTGCTGAGTTCGAATACCGACAAGTTACCAACAACGCCCAATGTGGGAGACAAATACAAGGTAGTGGTCGAGTTGGATACTCACAACCTGAACGACCGCGGTGTCGGTGTTGAGTTGGTGGCAACCCGTATCTCCACGCACAACAACGATAAGTTGTATGAGGTTGTTCCGTTGGAGTTGAAGAAAGCAGAGGGTTCGCGTCTCACCTTCGAGACCGACTATCAGCTTAACTATGCCGGCGGTATGAAATTCGCTCTGCGTATGTATCCGAAGAACGAGTTGCTGCCTCACCGCATGGACTTTGCATACGTTCGTTGGATATAATCCGCGCCACGTAGCATTGGGTTTACAGACAAAGAAAAGAGGACTTTCCGCAAGGGAAGTCCTCTTTGCTTCTTTTTCCTTTCTTTCTGCTCCTTATCAGGAAGAAGGGTGCTTTATGTTACGTTTATGTTACGTTTATGTTACGTTTTTGCTGCGTATAGATTGTTAGAACCGCAGAGCCACTCCGAGTCTGTTAGGATCAAGTTTGAAATCCAAATAAACCCGAGCAAGCGTCAATAAACGCCATTCTTAATTCCTAAAAAGAAGTGAACCGCACTGCCTCTCCGCTTAGGACACGTGTCCATGTATGATACCGCAGAACGATTCACGATGCAAAGGTTCTACATTTTAATGATATGTGCAAGTGAAGATGTTAAAGAAAAGGAATTTAGTCGAAAAGTGTAGGGTTATCTTTGTCGAAACGTTTGAGAATGTCCCGCATGAGCGTCTCTCGGATGAGTCGGCTGCGGTTGGTAACCGTATAATTATCGCAATAGCGTTGTAGAGTCCGCATCTCGCTATCATTAAGGAGGATGCTGATGCGGTGTTTACGCTGCTGCTTGCGATGATTCTTATCTGCGGGAGTAGGGTTCGACATAAGGTATAGAGGTTTAGAAACGCAATCCGATTTTAAGGGCAGTAGAGACGAGACTTCGTCCGATGCGGTCTTTGTATTCGTATTCGTTGATAGTATTGACGACATCCATGGTTGTCTGCTGGAACTGTGCGAGCATTCCGATATAGAGTGCCAGAGAGCTGGCAGTATATTGGTAGCCGACATCAATTCCGGCATGCATCCCGCCGAGGTAACTCTTGCTCAATGCGACGCCATATCCGACGGACAGTCCGACAAGCGGGCTATGTTTGCCGTTGAGAACAGGTATGCGTGCAGCGAAGAAGACAGGCAAAATGGAATAGGTTTTATCGGGCATGATATGCGCCTGATATCCCACGCCTCCACCGAGCAGCAGCGGTCGTCCCTTGATAGTCTTACTACCAATGATGATATTGGCACCTACCATCGCACCGCTCTTTTCGTTGGGTACAAAGGACCCTCCGCCCATCGGTTCGATGAGGAACGAGGTGCGTTTGCCGCCATGGGTTGTTTTTTGTTCGCGGTTTTTCTGTTCGGCGTCTTTGTCGGTTTCGGTTGGTTCAGCAGCCGTGGCTGGTTGCTCATGGATAATGCGTTCGATATCCGAGCGCATATACTGAAAACGTCGTCCGTTCTTATCCTGCAGTATCACCACCTGGTCATTCTCAATGAGAATGGTCCCTTGGATAGTCTGTCCGGTGCGCAAGAGGACACTCTCGGCATGCAGCGCCGAGAGCATCCCCATGAGGCATAAAGAGAGAACGACGGTCAGTCGTGATAGATGTGTCACAGCAGAGTGTTTATGAGGTTTTGTAAATCGCTCTTTCTGCTTGCACCGACATGACGGTCCACCAGTTCTCCGTTACGGAAGAAGAGCATGGTAGGAATAGACATGATACCAAACTGCTCGCAGGTATCCGGATTTTCATCGACATTGAGTTTGCCGATGCGCACTTTGCCTTCATACTCTTGTCCCAGTTCGTCAACGATAGGGAGCATCATCTTGCAGGGTCCGCACCACGGAGCCCAGAAATCTACAACGAGGGGGGTACCCTCTGCCAACAAATCTTTGAAGTTGGCATCTGTTACTTCGATAGTCATACTTTTTGAATATTAATGGTTTTACTTTCTTTATTATGTGATAACATACGTTCTGTAATTCTGTCCTCGAGATAGGTTTGTACGGCACGTCGTATAGGTCTTGCGCCGTATTTTTTACTATCTCCTTTCTCGAGCAACTGCTCCTTAGCCGTAGGGCTGACTCGGAGTGTATATCCGTTCTGTTTGAGTCGTGCTTTGAGCGCGTCAATCTCGATGTCGAGTATTCTTCTGAGGGCATCATGCGGCAGCGGGTCGAAGGTGATGACATTGTCAATACGATTGACGAACTCAGGCGGGAATGTGCGTTCGAGGGCTTTCATGAGCATAGAGCGTCCGGTCTTGGTGTCAATCTGTGTGGCAGCCTCAAATCCGATACCGGCCCCGAAGTCTTTGAGTTGGCGTGTGCCGACGTTAGAGGTGAGGATGATGATGGTATTCCGGAAGTCGACCAGTCGTCCTTGTCTGTCGGTGAGTCGTCCCTCGTCAAGAACCTGCAAGAGGACGTTGAAGATGTCTGGGTGCGCCTTCTCTATCTCATCAAAGAGCACGACCGAATAGGGTTTACGCCTTACCGCCTCGGTGAGTTTACCCCCTTCCTCGTGTGCGACATACCCCGGAGGCGCGCCGACCAGCAGGCTGACGGTATGCTTCTCCATATACTCAGACATGTCGAAACGGATGAGTGCGTCGCGGCTACCGAACAGTTCCTCCGCCAACGATTGTGCGAGGTGTGTCTTGCCTACTCCCGTCGGACCGAGGAAGAAGAAAGAGCCGATAGGTCGTTTTGGGTCTCGTAGTCCGAGTCTGGAACGCTGTATAGCCTTGACGACAGCCTTGACAGCTTCGTCCTGTCCGATGACATGACGTCTGAGGTTAGCCTCCATATTACGCAGTTGCTCGTTCTCCTTGCGCTGTACGCGCTGCACGGGTACCCCGCTCATCATAGCTACCACTCGGGCGATATCCTCTTCCTCGACCTTGCTATGCGCACCGGCAGAAGCTTTCGCCTGTTCACGTGCACCGGCTTCGTCCATGACATCAATAGCCTTATCCGGGAAAGCCCGGTCGGTGAGGTAACGGTCCGCCATAGTGACGCAGGCACGGATAGCCTCCGGGGTATAGTAGATATGATGGAAATTGGCATACTCGTCCTTGAGTCGCTCCAGGATGACAAGTGTCTCTTCGGCGCTGGAGGGAGTGACCATGACCTTCTGGAAGCGTCGCTCCAAGGCTCCGTCTTTCTCAATGGTCTTGCTATATTCAGCTGTGGTGGTAGCACCGATACACTGCACTTCTCCCCGTGCCAAAGCCGGTTTGAGGATATTGGCGGCATCGAGGGAGCCGGACGCGTTGCCGGCACCGATGATAGTATGTATCTCGTCCACGAAGAGGATAATATCCTGATTGTTTTTGAGTTCCTGAATAAGATTCTTCATTCGTTCTTCGAACTGTCCGCGGTAGGTTGTTCCTGCCACCATAGAAGCCATATCGAGGGTGACGATGCGTCTATTTTTGAGCGCCTCGCATTCTCCGGATACGATGCGTGCAGCGAGTCCTTCCACGATAGCGGATTTGCCGACGCCGGGTTCTCCGATGAGGATGGGGTTGTTCTTCTTGCGTCTGGACAGAATCTGTGTCACGCGTTCCATCTCAATGCTTCGTCCCACGACAGGGTCTAACTTGCCGAGTCGTGCCTCAGCTGTGAGGTCGCGTCCATACTTATCAAGAAAAGGAGTGGCGGACTTACCCTTTTTGGCAGAAGTGTTGAAAGATGTGTTAGAGCGTGGGATAGCGGATGAACTCTCGTCGACACTCTCCTCTATCCCGGGTCCGGCAACGGGTTGTGCAGGAGCGGGATAAAGCGACTTGAGCCGACTATAGGTAACCTGCCAATGTTGCTCCATATAGAGTGACATGGGGTTTATTTCCTCGTGCACAATAGCCATGAGCAGATGCAGTGTGCTCACCGCCTGAGCCCGATATTCGTGTGCTTCAATCTGTGCCAGACGCAGTGTCCTTTCCACTTCAGCACTCCGTCCGGTAGGACGCACTAAGTGTTCTCCCTCCACACGGATGGCTTCGTCGATGTCGTGTTTGAGTGTATCCAGGTCACATTGCATAGCCTGAAGTGCCTCGTAGGCACTACCTTCCCTTAGGCGTAAGATAGCCAGGATGAGATGCGCATTGGTAATCTCGTCATTGCCCAGTCGCTCCGCCTCTTCTCCGGCAAGGACCAAAACCTTATTAACTCTTACTGTAATTGTCATAGTTCATTCTCCAAAATCAAAACTCATTATCTATAAAAATGCCATGTGATACCCAGTCGGAAAATATCCGGGTTCATAGGATATAGCGGCATGGCTAAGTAGTCGGTGTTATCACGCATAAAAAGGTGGTTGATATGCGTATATTGTGCATAGAAACGCAGGTGTAAAAGCCTGACGTAGAAATTGATGTATGCACTCATCATAGGGTAGTTACCAATCTGCGCAGTCTGTTGTACGCAGAATTGTCCGGTGGCAGGGTTGAGTAGCGGACTAAAGTATCGTGTGAAGAACTTAAGGTCCACCCCCATCTGCGTATCCAGCGCTTTGAACCACGTTCCATGGTAGTAGAGGTTATGGTAGAGCGTGAACGCCGGCACGGGTAATTCACCGGAGGAAGCCTGATAGACGACGTGGTTCTCCAAGTTGACCCATGGGGTGGTGATGTCGCAACGAACATCCGCCGCAAAGACCTGTGCATTGCCTTCCCGTTGGGTAGGTAGTCCTTGTGCGTTATAATATATAAGGTTAGTGATGTTTTCAAAATCAATCTTGACGGACGGCTTCACCCATCGGGTGGGATATTCAACCTGCCCGCCGACACGGAATCGGAAGACCTGACGGAAATCGTTCTTCCATTGGAAGTGGTTGGAGGTATACTCCATGAGGTATTGGTGCGGTTTGTCGCTCCGTACAAAAGCCCCTATTCGTATCGCCATCGTGTCCTTGGCGATAGGAATAAAGAAAGACGCATCGCCGTTGATGCGGAACTGCCCGAGTTTATATCCGAGCAGGCAGACTTCACCGTTGACTCCAAACCGGAACCACTTACCGGTGTTCTTGTGGATAGATCCTCCGACGAAAGTGTTGTGCGTCCACTGTGCTCGCATGAGGCTGTCCGCCAGTAAATGGGGTGCGGCAGCCAGTATATGGACAGCAGGGTTGTTCAGGAAAGGCAGTTGCGGGTCGTAGTAATCATTGATGACACGCAGGTAACGCTGGTCTTCCTGTCGAGCATAGGCGGTGATACCGAAGCGTAGCAATCGGTTATATGCCTCCTCGAAAGTGACGGAGAGAGTATTGCTGATAGTGAGCACATTACTTGAGTCCCTTGAGGTAAAGGGATTGCGTAGTGTTTGTGCATAAAAGGCGGCGTTGACACTGTCTTTCTCGCGGTAGCGATGTACCGAGTTGTTTGTTTCGAAGGTATGAGCGAAGGTGATGACGGGGATATGAATGGTGACGGTAGTGTCGCGGGTCTCCCAAATGCCTTCTTCGTTCTTTGTCTCAATCTGTTTCTGTTGTTGCCGCTCGATGGTCAGACTATATCCATGGTTGAGCATGCCGGAGATATATTTGTATCCGGACATACCTTTAATACGGACCGGTATATCCTCCGGCTCCAGTGTTCCATTAAGGTCAATCTGTTTCTGTATACCTCCGTTCTCGAAGTTACTGAGGGTATTCCATGTCACGGCAGCATGGAGGAAATAATGGTTACCGTTATAACTGCCGAACACTGCTCCGTTAAACAGTTTGGCATCCTGGAAGGAATAGTGTCCTGCTCCATTGAGATAGTTGAGTTGCAAGCCGAGGTTCAGCCGTTTGTTGATGTTACCGGTGAACATAAAACTGAGGTCATGCTCCTCGTGGTAGGATGTAAAACCGTGCTGGTAGCCAATCTTCGAATAAGGGATAGTGGTGTTGTAGAAGCGTACATCCTGCGGTGTGAGGATATAGGGCTGATACTGCGAACCGAAGATATCGTCAATCTTCTCCTGCCTATCGAAATACAGTCGCGACTGAATAGGCGATACCAAGTTGCCATTCCATGCATAGGACATAGAGTAGTCGTCCTGCATGTTCCGCATGGGCAGATTGAGATACGAGGTATCCAGTTGCTGCGTGTCTGCCCGCAGGGTATATGCAGGCAAAGTCCAGGCACGAATGATATATTTCGTGCCTTTGGACTTCTTAGGTGCTGCCCAGGCAATAGCGGACAGACACAGCAACATGGACAATATCAGCAGTGTACGTCTACGCACTACGGGTTATTTCTCCTTTTTCTTCTTGGCAGCAGCGAGTTCTTTATTCAGTTTCTGAATTTCCTTCTCCTGATTGTTGATGGTCTTCAGAAGTTCGTTCAGCTCCTCGTTCTCGATGGTGGTGGGGTATTGCTCTTCAACGAGTTGGAGGAAGTCTGCCAGTATATTCATATAGTTGATGAACGCATCGTAAGCCGACTCGAACTGCGTAGCGCCTTGGTCGATATGGTTCATGTAGTGCAGATAGTTAATATCTTGCAGTTTGAGCCAATCGTTCTTCAGACGTTTGTCGGAGCAAAGACGCACACGCTCAGCCACAGCATAGAGTTTGTTGATAGCCTCTTGCTGCAGGTCGTTGCCGGCATAGATGCTCATATCTTTGGCTTCACCTGCCCAAGTGAGGGCATAGGGAACGCTGATAACCTCGGTAGCGGGCAGTTTCTTGACAGCCTCAGCGGGAGTAACAAACCCTATACTGCGCTCCATAGCATAGTAGGGCAGTGCACGAAGGAAGTCGAAGATACCTGTTCCTGCATTCTGTCGTACGCCGAAGGTCTCGGCACCGAGCCATATATTGATGATGTCTTCACCTTCTGGTAGTCCGGCGAGCATGTTGGCATATTTCTCAGCGTCCAAGGGGAAGTTGTACCATCCCGGGTCGGAGAAATGGAAACTGAGTTCGTCGCTGAGTCCGGTGTTACGCATGAGCAGTTTCACCTTAGGCGAAGCGGCACTTAGATAGAGATAGTTGGGGCTCTTCCAGCTCAACACATGTTTAGCACCCTCGGTGAGGATAGTCTTATATCCGGCTTTCTGCAGGTGGAAAGCTATCTCATCGCTATAGAGAAGTTCGGTGTTCCATACGGAGACGGGTTTCTGTCCGAACTGCTCTTGGATAAGTGCCCCCTGTTTCTCCAATTGGTCAATCATCTCGTTCTCATTGAACTCACCAGCCAATGCGTAGGCATGGGGCACTGCGAGAAACTCGACACATTTGCTGTCAGCCAATTCCTTGAGCACATCAATCATCTCGGGATTGAATTGTTCGAAGAGTTCCAAAACCGTTCCGCTCACTGCCAGTGCGCAATGGAATTTTCCCTTGGAGAGCTTAATCATGTCTTGGATAGTGCGGCAAAGGGGCATGTACGAGGTTTCGACCAACCAGTTCAGGTATTCCTCGGTTTGCATGTCGTCGTAGTAATAGTGATCATGACCAATGTCAAAGAAACGATAGCGTTTCAGACGATACGGGACATGCATTTGAAAGCAAAAACATATATTTTTCATAATGGTAATATTTTTTTTCGTTGTTAGTAAATAGGGTTGATTATCTGTTAGCGATGACGCGGTCATAAATCTTACGAACCTTGATTCCGGCATCGTACCAACGGATGTTGTTCACTTCCTCACGTCCGAGCTCATGGAGGGATTTATACAAGGCAGGATACTTCACGATGGCATATATAGCGTCAGCCATAGCGTCTATATCCCAATAGTCTGTTTTGATAGCATGTTGTAGTATTTCGGCACACCCGCTCTGGTGGCTGATGATACTGGGGCAACCTACCTGCATAGCCTCCAGTGGAGAAATACCGAAGGGTTCACTCACCGAAGGCATGATGTATACATCCGATTCGGCGAGCATCTCTTGAACCTGTTTGCCTCGCATGAACCCGGGGAAGTGGAAACGGTCGGCGATGCCTCGTTGTGCCACCAAATCAATCATCTTATTCATCATATCCCCGCTACCAGCCATGACGAAACGAACACCGTCTGTCTTCTCCAGCACACGTGCTGCGGCTTCCACGAAGTACTCCGGACCTTTCTGCATGGTTATACGTCCGAGGAACGTAACGACTTTGTCTTTGCGCTCATGTTTAACGAACTCGTCAGGATTAGGCAGCGGCTCCACGGCATTGTGCACGGTACTTACCTTATCGGGATTCTGACCATATTTCTCAATCACGGTACGTCGTGTCAACTCGCTGACGCACATGATATGGTCCGCTTCGTCCATACCTCGACGCTCGATAGCATAGACGGTAGGATTGACATTACCGCGACTGCGGTCGAAGTCCGTAGCATGAACGTGTATGACGAGTGGTTTGCCGCTGATATGTTTGGCAAACACACCGGCAGGATAAGTGAGCCAGTCGTGGCTATGGATGATGTCGAAGTCGAGCGAGTGTGCGAGCACAGACGCCACGGCTTCGTAGTTGCCTATCTCTTCAACGAGGTTATCGGGATAACGTCCCGAGAAATTGATGCATCCTAAGTCGTCCGTCCCGATACGACGGTAGTTATAGCGGATGCCGTCGCGGTAGTGATAATACTCCTCCGGCGACATGCGTCCTTCCATACGTTGACGGACATAGTCATAGTTGCTATCTTTCCAAACTACGGGTATAGAGTTGGCCCCGATAATCTTAAGGAAAGATTGGTCCTCATCTCCCCATGGCTTGGGGATGACGAAGGTGATCTCCATATCCTCCTGCTGTGCCATACCTCGTGTTAGACCGTAACTGGCGGTTCCAAGTCCTCCCAGGATATGAGGAGGAAATTCCCAACCGAACATTAAAGCTTTCATTTGTGTATTTCGATTTTAGAGGGTTAATCTTTGAAGTTTTTTATTGTGTCCATCACCGATATCACGGCAGCCACACTGGGAGCATAACTCATGCCTCCATGTCCTTTGTAGGGCGGGTTGCCATCGTATAGCTCGTTGAGCGTCCCGATACACAGGTTACCCATCTCCACCTCGAATCCGATGAGCAGCCGTTCCATGAAACTGCGACCGCTATGCTTGTATACATTCATATAAGCCCGAGCATAAGCGGCGATGGTGAATGGCCAAACCGGTCCGTTGTGGAAATTGCGGTCGCGCTCCAACTGTCCTCCCACGTAGTTGGGACGATAGTTGCCGCTCTTAGGCGACAGGGTACGCAGTCCGCGCGGTGTGAGCAGTTCCTTAGTACAGATATCTACCACGGCTTTCTGCTGTTTTTTATCCAGCGGTGAATAGGGTAGTCCGGCTGCCCATATCTGGTTGGGACGCACCTCATGGTCTGTCCAGTTATCCACCACATAGTCGTTGAGGTAGACCCCGTTCCAGAAGGTTTTGATGAATGCCTCGCGGGTAATCTCGGCTTGGTAATCCATAAGGTCGGCACCGGTCTCCTTACCCATGCAGCGCATCAACTCGGCTATGAATTTCAGGGCATTATACCATAGTGCGTTAATCTCTACCACATAACCGGTACGCGGTGTGATAGGCCAGCCGTTCTCCGTTGCGCTCATCCATGTGGCGGGACGTTGCGAGCCATCTACCCATATGAGTCCGTTCTGGTGAACGAAAGCGCGCGGGTGGAGTTGCTTACGGTAATAATCGATCACTTTCATGCAGAGGTCACCGTATTTCTGAGCAGCCTCTTCCGTCGTATATTTGTGAGAATATTTTTGAATAGCGCGAATGAACCATAATAGGGCATCCGGCTCGTCCATACCGGTTATCTTCACTTCGTCATAGCGTCCGTCGAGGAAAGCTTCCACTTCTCCCACAGCGGTCTCGTCCATGATGGCTTTCCAGTATTCAGGACGGTCGATGTCGAGGGTGCAACTCGGTGTGGAGAAGAACTCCTCACGTGCCGAAGCGTGGAACCATGGATAACCTGCTAACAGATAGCATTTGTCGCCCATACGTTTGTAGAACTGAGCGGCACTATTCTTGAGGCAGGCGAACATATCGTCACGACTGATACGACGACCCTCCTCCTTCTTCCATAGAGCTTTGAGTGTTTTAGTCTCTACGGGAGTGATGCCGGCGGCAAAGATGACGCTCTCACCCTTCTTCATGTTCACTTCAAAATAGCCGGGAACCAGTAGATCCTCTTTGTATTCATAGCCGCGCTCCTGCTCTTTGGGATACTCAATGTCTTTATACCATGTCGGCTCGTGGTGATAGACGGGCTCTTTGGAGAACTGCATGTAGAGTGCTGGAAACTCAGGATACATCCTGTTGACGCGTCCGTTCTCGCAGTCGTCCATGTTGGCATTGGCCCGATTATTCTCGTGAGTCAGTGCGTTGACACTACGGAAGGCGAGGAACGGTTTGAAACGCAGCAGTGTCGGACTGCCTGACTCCACCAGCGTGTAACGTATCAGCACACGTGGTTCATTGCTTTGTAGCATACGCTCTTTGGTCAGGATAACGGCACCTACGCGGTAGGTAGTCTTCGAGATAACAATACAATCAAACTCCCGGATGTACTTGTGTCCGTTCGGAGAATAATGGTTGTTGCCATACTTGTGCAGTCCCAGGTTGAACTCGGCACCATGTTGTATCACGGTCTCGTCCAATGAACTGAGTAGCACATAATTGTCCTCACCAAGCTCAGGCAGTGGCATGACCAACTGTCCATGGTACTTGCGGGTGTTACAATCCACTAAGGTAGTAGAGTTGTACACTCCGGCACGGTTGGTACGGATCATCTCCTTGCTGAGGGAACGCTCCAAGTTAACCAACAGTGTCTTGTCGAAATTAAGGTAACTCATAGGGTTGTGTTTAATTATGTATTGAAATTAGTTAAATTGTCCGTTGAATTGGTGCTCCACTTCGGTCACATACTCCTTGATATGCTGTTCGTTCTCGCGCCGGCAGATAAGTAGCACCCGGTCCGATTCCGCTACAATCATGTCTTTTAATCCCTCAATGACAGCCAGTTTACCCTTCTCAAGTGTGACGATATTGCCTGAGGCATCATAGAAACGGCTGTCGCAGTGCAAACTCACGTTTTGTTGCTCATCCTTATCACTCAGCGAATAAAGTGAGCCCCATGTGCCAAGGTCGCTCCATCCGAAGTCAGAGGGCAACACATAGACATTTTGCGCTTTCTCCATCACCCCGTAATCAATACTGATATTCGGGCAGGTGGGGAACATATCTTGGATGAAATCTTCTTCCTTAACAGTACCCATGTATTTCTCACCGGCACTGAATTTGTCTGCCAATTCGGGTATGAAGTCCATGAAAGCATGACGTATGGCACGCAGATTCCAGAGGAAGATACCGCTGTTCCACAGGAACTCGCCGCTCTTGAGGAATACCTTTGCCATCTCCAGATTGGGTTTCTCGGTGAAGGTCTTCACGGGGTAAATGTCTTCTTCATTCCCGGCTATACCTGTTCCGTGCTCAGCGTTATTGGCCATCTGTATGTATCCGTATCCTGTCTCGGGACGGGTGGGACGCATACCCAAGGTGAGAAGCACATCCTTGCTGCCTGTGAAGTCCAGACCTTTCTTCACGGTCTCAATAAAAGTGGCATTATCTAATATCAAGTGGTCACTCGGAGCTACGATGATATTTGCATTCAGTTCCTCGGCATCCCAGTTGATCCCATGTTCAAACTCCCATATGCCGTCTTTACTTAGCGCTTTACCACGTTTACCTGCCACTAAGCCTTTGATATGACTTACCGCGTAGGCAATACATGGTGCGGTATTCCTGCGGCAAGGTTCACAGAGTACTTGTGTCTGTTTGAGTCCGGGCACTTGCTCTAACACAAGTTCCTTGTATTGGACATTTGTCACAATAAGCATATTCTCTACGGGCACAATGGGCAAGAAACGCTCCACTGTCATTTGCAGCAGACTCTTGCCTGTGCCGAAGAAATCCAGGAACTGTTTCGGTTTAGCCTGACGGCTATACGGCCAAAAGCGACTACCTACGCCGCCTGCCATAATAACACAATAATTGTTTTCTCGTTCGATACTTTTCATGATGTTTTTGTTGTGTCTTTTGTGTTAATCCTTATTATTAAGGTGTCTTTTTCGGCGCTTTAACGCCCAATTTCATATTTAGTGCGCAAAGGTACAAAAATAATTGCATATACGCAAATGTTAAATAAAATATTATTTAAAAAGGCTCTTTTTTACGGGGATGAGGTGTTTGGGCTTTGGAATGTGATAATTTTTTTATACCTTTGTCGTCGAATAGATTGCGAAATATGGGCTTTACCCGAACATATTGTCAAGTGTTTTGCGTGCTTCTTTCACTGCTTTTGGCGTCATGCGGTACGCGGTCGGTGCCACGCCCTTATGGTTACTACCGTATCACGATGCCGGATACTGTTTATATACCATTTCAAGCAGCGAATTACCCCTATACCTTTCTGTTGAACAGCGCTGCGGAGGTACGCGAACATGAGGCTGATGGGGAGCATTATTGGATTGATATTCACTATCCTGCGCTCAATGCGGATATCCATTGTTCCTATAAGCCTGTACGCTCGGATTTACGCATGCTGACAGATGATGCTTTAGAGTTTGTCTATAAGCATACAACGGTGGCTTCAGCTATTCCGGAACGGGAGTTTACTAATCCCTCGGCGCATGTTTATGGAGTACTCTTTACGTTGGAGGGGAATACGGCAACACCTTGCCAGTTTTTCCTAACGGATTCTATACATCATTTTTTTCGTGGTGCCGTGTATTGCCGATGCCGTCCTAATAGGGACTCACTGGCTCCCGTCTTTGATTATTTAAATCGAGATGTGGAGCGGCTTATCGAATCATTCCAATGGAAGTGATTGATCGCATATTGACTTTACGCTTACAGCGCCATCAGTTAGCGTTGCTGCTTGATCCGGAGAAGTTTACCGACTCCTCGGCGTTGGATCAATGGGTGCGTCGATTGACTGACGAACGTCTTTATCGGGAGGGTGTTTACATGGGGCCGGACTATCTCTTTGTCGGGGGAAGTACCGGGTCGCTCACGCAGACTTTTGTATCGCAACTCAAACGGTGGCTACCCATTCCGGTAGTCCTCTTCCCGGGCAATACGACACAGTTTGCTCCCAATGCGGACGCGTTGCTCTTCCTTTCTGTTTTGTCATCGCGTCATCCGGACTTGCTGGTGGGAAATCATATTGCCATTGCGCGTCAGGTGAAAGCATCCGGTATAGAAACCATACCGATGGGCTACATTCTCATCGATGGCGGCTGTCCTACTTCGGTGGCAGAGGCTACTCATTCCTTGCCTCTTGCACAGGATGATGTGTCAGCGGTGGTGGATACGGCTGTGGCTGCAGAGTTATTGGGCAAGCAATTGGTATACTTGGAGGCAGGTAGCGGTGCACGAATACCTGTAGCAACGGAAATCATCGCTGCCGTGCGTCATGAACTGTCAATACCGCTTATCGTCGGAGGCGGTATACGTACTATACGGATGATGCAGGATGCCTACCATGCAGGCGCTGATATTGTGGTGATAGGTAATCATTTTGAGCAACATCCCGACGAGATAATCGATTTTTGCCATGCCCGATTCACTTCATACTAACCTCTCTGATGATGAGCGTTATATGACGCTCGCTCTTGCTGAAGCCCATAAAGCTGCCTTGCGGGATGAGGTACCTGTAGGCTGCGTGATCGTATCCGACAATCAGATTATCGGGCGGGGACATAATCTCACAGAGGTGCTGGCGGATGTCACAGCGCATGCCGAGATGCAGGCATTGACTGCCGCTACGCAGACATTGGGGGGGAAGTACCTGACGGGATGCACGCTCTATGTGACGTTGGAACCTTGTGTCATGTGTGCCGGTGCTCTCGGTTGGGCACAGATAAGTCGTATTGTTTATGGGGCGGATGACCCCAAACGCGGCTATACCCTCTTCGCGCCGAAGGCCCTTCACCCTAAAACTACTGTCACGGCGGGCATCTTGGCTCACGAATGTCGACAACTCATACAATCGTATTTCCAAAATAAACGTACTACGTTATGTCCGAAACTATAAAAAACATCCTCAAGATAGCAAGCGTCTTGCTCCTATTCGGCTTGATTCTTTATCTCTTTCCGAGTTATACCACTTCGTACCGTTACCATGTTGAGGTTGGTAAACCCTGGGGGTATGGTTTAATCACGGCAGATCGTGATTTCCCTATCTATAAGTCGGAGCAACAATTGGCAGACGAGCGAGCTGAACTGCTCAAGACTTTTGCACCGTGTTTCCGACCCGATTCAGGTATGCGCCGTGTGCCTGAGCCGGCAGTGGTGACCTATGCGGATTACGAGCGATTGACGGAGGCCGGTATCACACGTATTTCGGTACTCACAGGACGTGTATCCACCCCCCTGCCTCTTGAACGGGTTTACACACCCAAATCAGCATATCTGGCGTTCTCTAAAGACTATGTGCCGAACTTGACTTATGACTCAATCACGTCTTCCCGACTCAAAGACAACCTGCTTTCACAAATAGCTCCTACACAAGGTATGGTGCAGGCAGGTGAGAAGATTATTGACCGAGGCGAGATTATCACCGAACGTGACTATCAGATATTGCAGTCGCATCGACGCTCCATGGAGGAACACCAGTTCTCTACTACACAACGGATAACACGTGCCGGTGGTACGGCAATCTTGGTGAGCCTCTTCCTTCTCCTATTTATATTGTATTTATACATATATCGTCGTGATGTGCTGCAGAGCCTGTCTGCCTCATGGTTTTTCACCTTACTGGTAGCGATGATGGTGCTCGGTGCTTTTATCTGGATGCGTTTTTTGCACTGGTCTGTTTATCTGTTGCCTTTTGCATGGGTACCGGTGTTGGTGCGTATCTTCTACGATTCGCGTACTGCTTTATTCCTCCATATGGTGGTGGTCTTTATTGTGGCACTTGCCATGCCGACACCGTATGAGTTCCTCATCATTCAGATGGTGGGAGGTATAGCCGCCGTGCTTTCGTTGACAGACCTTACCAAAAGGGCACAACTGGTCCATACGGCGACGTGGATATTCTTAGCCTATTCGTTGACTTATACGGCGGTCATCCTGCATGGTACGGGCGATGTAGCGTCACTCAATTGGCACTTTTATGCTTATTTCTTGGTCAATGGTGTGCTGGTGGTGTGTGCCTACGGACTTATTTATCTCTTTGAACGCACGTTTGGGCTGTTATCGTCTATCACACTGGTCGAGCTGAGTGACATCAACTCCGACCTATTACACGACTTGGCAGAGCATGCTCCCGGTACTTTCCAACACTCAATGCAGGTGTCGTCATTGGCTACCGAAGCAGCTAAAGCTATTGGTGCAAACGCAATCTTAGTGCGTACGGCTGCACTCTATCACGACATAGGCAAACTGCTTCATCCGGAGTTCTTTACCGAGAATCAAGATACAGTTAATCCGCTTGCATCACTGCCGCCTAAACAAGCTGCAGCACTCATTATCAATCATGTGGAGGATGGTGTGCACTTGGCAGAGAAACATCATCTGCCCCCGATGGTGTCGCATTTTATTCGCACCCACCACGGTACGTCCATGGCTCGATATTTCTATAATACCGCCATCAATAACGGTGAAAAAGTAAATCCTAAAGATTTTCAATATCCCGGTCCCAAACCGTCCACGCGCGAAGGAGCCATACTCATGATGGCAGATGCCGTGGAGGCGCGTTCACACTCGTTGACCGATTATACTCCTCAGACATTGGCGGAGTCGGTTGACAAGATGATTGATGCGCAGATAGCGGATGGGCAGTTTGCCGATACGCCGCTTTCGTTCCGTGATATAGAAACGGTACGTGCAGTCTTCAAACAACGTTTGGCGACTATATATCATCACCGTATTCAGTACCCTGAAGTCAAGAAGCAAGAATGAGTACATTGCATTCCATATACCTTGCTCCTATGGAGGATGTCACCGACCCTGCGTTTCGCCTTCTGTGCAAGCGCTTTGGTGCCGATCGTGTCTATACCGAGTTTGTCAATGCGGATGCTTTGGTGCGAGATGTAGCGTCTACAACCCGCAAACTGCAGATATCTGATGCCGAACGACCGGTGGCTATCCAGATTTATGGTCGAGACCCTCAGTCCATGTCAGATGCCGCTCGTATAGTAGCTCAAGCTAAACCGGATTTCTTGGACATCAATTTCGGCTGTCCCGTGAAGAAGGTGGCAGGCAAGGGGGCAGGAGCCGGACTGCTACGTGAGCCGGACAAGATGCTCGCTATCACACGGGCTGTGGTAGACGCCGTTTCAATCCCGGTGACGGTGAAAACACGTCTCGGCTGGGATGACTCCTCTCTTCACCCCTCCTCTATGACTTCCCGTCCTTTCATCGTTGACATGGCAGAGGCTTTGCAGGACTGCGGCATCGCAGAATTGGCTATTCATGGTCGTACTCGTTCCCAGATGTATCGGGGAGAAGCCGATTGGACACTCATCGGCGAGGTGAAGAATAACCCGCGTATGCATATCCCTATCATCGGAAATGGTGATATCACTACGCCGGAACAGGCACGACTCGCCTTCGACCGCTATGGAGTGGATGCTATCATGATTGGACGAGCTACCTTCGGATGCCCGTGGCTCTTTGCCGAGATGAAGGAGGCGTTATCTTCCCCTGAGGCTATATCATTCTCTTTTCCCCACACGATGGCGGAGAAAGTGGCTGTCCTCAAGGAGCATGTCGATGCCTCCATCGCTTGGATAGGAGACGAACGAAAAGGTATCGTCCATTCGCGTAGACACTTTGCCGCATCACCGGTCTTTAAGGGCCTTTATGATTTCCGCTCCACACGTATCGCACTTCTCCGTGCCGAGTCTCGCGATGAAGTGTTCGCTATCATGGATGACATAGTCGAACGATATAGCTCTACTTGCCTATAAACGCTCGGCTTTCCCTATCCCCCTGTTATCTGATGAAATGCATGGGGTGCCACTCTTCACGTTGTGGTACCTCCGGTGCATGCTCTCCGCGCAGTCCTTTGAGCATCCATGCTAAGTTATGTGCCAAGGTGCGCATGGTTTGCATGCCCTCTATGTCCTCAGCGGCTTGACCGGCTTCTCTTCCGTATGCGATGTTCCAGTATTGCGAAGTGGCAAGCGGCATATTCATCATCTGAAGAGGCATCTGCAATGACTCAAAGGCGGAGGTTGCTCCTCCGCGACGGCATATCGTCACGACGGCTGATGGCTTGTTCTGGACAGACTCGCCATTCGAAAAGAAACTACGCTGCATCACGCTCAATAAGGCTCCGTTGGGTTGACCATAATAAACAGGAGAACCGAATACGAATCCGTCCGCTTCTGCATAACGATTACCTATCTCATTGCACACATCGTCGTTAAAAATGCAACCGCGATGACCGTCCGCATAGGGTTGTCCGCTTTTGCAGCGACCGCATGCAATGCAACCACGGATAGGCTTCGTGCCTATCCATACAATCTCACTATCTATGCCTTCTTCATTCAATACTTTGGCTATCTCACTGAGTGCCATGTGGGTGTTGCCATTCTTGCGCGGACTTCCGTTGATGAGTAATACTTTCATATGGGTTTTTGATGATTTTTATTTATATGTTTTCCTCGCTTTTTCCCTGCTATTGCCGTCCATTATCCCTACATCTTCCCCGATACATACACGATACATACACGATAGATATACGATAGATATACGTTAGATTAATCTAACCTCATCATACTCAGAACGTGATTTACGGCTGTTTACCAATAGGTATAAGTTTGCTTGTTTCATACGTGTTGCAAAGTTACAATAATTAATTAATATATGCAAATTTTATTTGTGTACGTCGTGAAAAATTTGTACCTTTGCAACCGATTTGTGTATCAACTCACTCGTCCTAATCAACAAGTGTTTATAGCATGGATTTCTTGGAAAAACTGAATGATAGTCAACGGGCAGCGGTGGTCTATAACGACGGCCCGGAACTGGTGATTGCCGGTGCCGGATCGGGGAAAACACGCGTCTTGACCTATAAGATAGCCTATCTGCTCGCCTCGGGAGTACCTGCCAACCGTATCTTGGCGCTCACCTTTACTAACAAAGCCGCGCGTGAGATGAAGGAACGTATCCATCGTTTGGTAGGCTACGAGAATGCCAAGTACCTATGGATGGGGACTTTCCATGCCATTGCCACGCGTATCTTGCGCCATGAGGCTGCGGAGTTGGGCTTTACCCGCGATTTTACTATTTATGATACGACGGATAGCAAGTCGCTTATTAAGCAGATTGTCAAGTCGAAAGGGCTGGACGATAAGGTTTATAAGCCAACCACCGTCTTGGCTCGTATATCCTCGGCAAAGAATCTGCTGGTGGATGTGGACCATTATGCCGCAGATACGAATATAGCCAAACAGGACCGCTTCGACCGATTATATGAGATGCCGGATATATATCGCTTATACCAGTTGCGGCTCAAGGCGGCTAATGCCATGGATTTTGATGACCTCTTAGTTAATCTGGTATGGCTGCTACAGCATAACGATGCCGCTCGTCTGTACTATCAGCAGATGTTCCATCATGTGCTGGTGGATGAGTATCAGGATACCAACTATGTGCAATATCTCCTGGTGCGTATATTAGCCGAACCTGAAAATAAGGTCTGCGTCGTGGGTGATGATGCGCAGAGTATCTATTCGTTCCGTGGGGCTGACATCCGTAATATCCTCACTTTCCGCAATGGATATGCTGACGCACAGATGTTCAAACTGGAGCAGAATTATCGCTCCACGCAGACTATCGTCAAGGCGGCTAACTCCCTTATCCATCATAATGAACACCAGATATATAAGGAGGTTTATTCGCAGAAAGAAGAGGGCGACAGGCTGATACTCACACCCTATATGTCTGACCGTGACGAAGCGGCCGGCGTCACCGAGCAGATTAAGGACGAGAAACGGCGTGCGCGCTCCCGAGACAACGAGCAGGAGCATGTCTTTACCTATAACGATGTGGCAATCCTATACCGTACCAATGCGCAGTCTCGAGCTTTCGAGAATGAACTGCGGCGTGAGAATATTCCGTATCGCATCTACGGAGGTACCAGCTTCTACCAGCGTAAGGAGATAAAGGATGCTATCGCTTATTTCCGATTGGCTGTGAATCCCAAAGATAACGAAGCCGTCAATCGTATCATCAATTTCCCCGCTCGCGGTATCGGCGAGACAACTCTCAAGAAGGTGAGCGAAGCCGCTATCATTGCTGACTTGTCTATGCTGAACGTCATCGCTGACCCTGATTCGGCTCATTTATCCGTCAATGCCGGCACGGCAAATAAGCTGCGTGCTTTTGCTGCGAAGATAGCCGAGTATGCCTCCCGTACGGACACAATGAATGCCTATGATTATGCTGAGTTCGTGCTGCGGGATAGCGGCGTTCTTACAGCTGCTGCCGCAGCCGCTGCTACGCGTCAGGCAGAAGAGGTCGACAGATACGAGAACCTGCAGGAATTGCTCACCGGTATACAGGAGTTTGTGGACCGTCGTACAGCAGAAGGTATAGACTTTACACCCATTCAGGATTTCCTCTCCGAGGTATCGCTACTCACCGACCAGGATGAGCATGTGGACGACCCGACACCGAGAGTCACACTCATGACGGTACATGCCGCTAAAGGATTGGAATTCCCGATTGTTTTCATCGTGGGACTCGAGGAGACGCTCTTTCCAAGCCAAATGTGTTCAACCGAAAGTGAAATAGAAGAAGAGAGACGCCTGATGTATGTCGCTGTCACACGGGCTATGGAACGCTGTTATATCAGTTATGCCAAACAGCGTTTCCGCAACGGTACGGTCACTTTCTCCTCGCCCAGCCGATTCCTTAAAGACATAGATCGGACTTACGTCCAATTTATGCAACCTGCCTCGCAACCCTCATTCGGCGCAGAACGTTCGCGTTGGAGCGGAATGTCGTGGGGACAAACAAATCCATCATATCCTACGCAGAGACCTCTTTCTACTCCGAGTGCTCCAAGAAAATTAAGCCCTCTCTCGACCACGACACCCGCTGCCGTCACAGCCTCATGGACTGCCGGAGATAGAGTGAAACATCGCGTGTTCGGCGAAGGCACGGTGCTCAGTGTGTATCGCGATAATGATAATGAGAAGATAGATATTCAGTTTGACGACCAGGGAAAGAAAACTCTCCTTCTCGCTTATGCTAAATTGGAAAAAATAAATTGACCATGAAGATAGGTTTTAACAACGAGAAATATGTGCGCATCCAATCGGAACATATCCGTGAGCGTATTCAGCAGTTTGATAATAAATTGTATCTCGAGTTGGGAGGTAAATTGTTTGATGATTACCATGCCAGTCGAGTGCTCCCGGGTTTCCAACCGGATAGCAAACTCACCATGCTCGCACAGCTGTCTGATACGCTGGAGATTATAATCGTCATCTCGGCGATGGATATCGAGCGTAATAAAGTGCGTCAGGACTTGGGTATCAC
>CAMHEP010000007.1 GCA_946184195.1 uncultured Bacteroidales bacterium
ATCCGCATAGAGATATTCGATAATAGCAGGCACGTCTTTCTCATCCGCTCCCCATTGTACTAATTTGTCACATACCTGCGAACTACATCGCTCCGCTGAAGCGCAATACCGCTCTGCCTTAGCAAGCAGTTCGCCCGCTGACCATTCTCTCTTTTCCATAGATATCTTTGCGTATCTCTATGTCCGCATAACCATGTGTCTGCATACAATCGGCTACTTGACCGGCAAGACGCTCATTCACCTCAAAAAACAATTGCTTACCTATTCCCATCGTAATAATACGTCGGTAGAAAAGCAGTGGATCGTCTTCAGGAACGAAGACTGCCGTGGATGGTTCCCATAAACGCACCTCTGCACCGACCTCGTCTGAAGGACGGACATAGGGGGGATTACTCACCACGACATCATAAGGTATATAAGAATAATCCTCAAGGATATCCTGCTTCTCAAAACGTATATCCACCTCGTTCAGCCGTGCATTAGCTCTCGCCACCTCCAAGGAAGCAGGCGAAAAATCCATGGCCGTCACATCCCAAAGCGGACAGTGCCGCTTGAGCGCAATGGCTATACACCCCGTTCCTGTACCTATGTCCAACAAACGGATTGGTATAGCAGGGACACGCTCTTCTACCCATTCCACTAGTTCGGCGGTCTCAGCCCGGGGAATCAACGTGTCCTGTGTAACTTTTAGCCGGAGTCCCATCCATGCTGTCTGTCCGATGATATATTGGATAGGCTCATGCTGCATAAGCCTATCCACTATGGGTTCCCAGGGTATAGACTCACTCTCTATATCCACTAACCCACATAAAATATCTGAGCGGGATTTCCCACTCAGATATTCTATTACCCAACACGCCAATTCTCGTGCCTCGTCGGCAGTATAGGCGCTTGAAAGGGTTTGCGCTATTTTATTTAGCAAGTTTCTTCTCACGACGACGGTCCTGTGCACGCTGAATCTCATAAGCTATCTGAGGAGCAATACACATACTGGAGTATGTACCTACCAGCACACCTATCAGCAATGCGAAGACAAATCCGCGAATGCTCTCACCTCCGAAGCAGAAGATTGCCAATAATACCACCAAGGTGGACATGGATGTCGAGAACGTACGGCTCAATGTGTTGTTGATTGCATCGTTGATGTTCACTCCACGCTCGCGTTTCGGATACAAACCATTATACTCACGTATACGGTCAAAGATAACCACCGTATCGTTGATAGAGTAACCGATTACCGTCAAGATGGCAGCGATAAAGCTTTGGTCTATCTCCATAGAGAAAGGCATAATCTTCCAAAGCAACGCATATGTACCCAATACCAGGATGGCATCGTGAGCCAAAGCTGTCACAGCACCCACTGAGTATGCAAAGTTGCGGAAACGCAGTAAGATATAGAGGAAGATGCCGAGCAGGGCGCAAATAACAGCTACGAAAGCTGCCGAAGTGATATCGTCTGCAATAGCAGGACCTACCTTTTGAGACTGCATAATACCAATCTCAGGATTAATCTGTGTAGACTGGAACTGCTCAAAGGTAATATCCTCACCAAGGAACGGCTTGCAGCCTTCATAGAGTAATGCCTCTATCTCGTCATCCAAAGTCTCTGAGTTATCGTGGATACGGAAGTTCGTCGATACACGAACTTGGTTTTGGTCACCGATAGTGATGACACGCATACTCAGGTTCTCACCCTCTGTATTATGTGCCATGAATACATCCTCCAACGATTTTTCCACTGCCTGAGTACTTACAGGCTCAGCAAAACGTACTACATAGTTACGTCCGCCGGAGAAATCAATACCAAGGTTCAGTTTACCGAACATATGAGGCTCCAAACCGAGCAAGCCGATAACTACCAGCACACATGAGATGCAGAAGAAGATCTTACGTTTACCAACAAAATCTGCATGTGTTCCCTGCAAGAAATTCTTCATTAGAGGAGTCGTGAAACTTAACTCTTTTGCATTATCACGGTTAGCGTATGCCTCCAACCACAGACGGGTCAAGAACACGGCCGTCAGGAACGACGATACGATACCAATCATAAAGGTTACTGCGAAGCCCTTGATAGGACCTGTACCGAAGATAGCCAGGATAGCACCGGTCAGGAAGCTGGTCACGTTGGCATCCACGATTGCCGAGATAGCACCTCCGAAACCGTCGTTGATAGCCTTCTTCAGATTCTTTCCGGCACGCATCTCCTCGCGAATACGCTCATAGATAAGTACGT
The DNA here is from genome assembly GCA_946184195.1 of uncultured Bacteroidales bacterium. Lineage (GTDB taxonomy): Bacteria > Bacteroidota > Bacteroidia > Bacteroidales > Paludibacteraceae > Colicola. Next base: position 2,234 of record CAMHEP010000007.1, read on the forward strand.
TAGCATCCACTGCCATACCCATCGTCAATACGATACCGGCGATACCCGGCAAGGTCAATACAGCTGAGAACGATGCCAAGATTCCTACCAGCAGGAAGATATTGCACAACAATGTTGCATCGGCAATAAGACCCGGTATCCAACCATAATAGAAAATCATGTAAATCAGGATGAGGATAAAGCCGATAATAAAGCTCCACATACCCGAACGGATAGACTCAGCACCCAGAGAAGGACCTACCACATCCTCTTGGATGATACGGGCAGGAGCCGGCATCTTACCGGACTTCAAGGTGTTAGCCAAGTCTTTCGCCTCTTCTACGGTGAAGTTACCGGTAATCTGACTGTTACCTCCGGCTATCTCGTTCTGTACTGTCGGGAATGAATATACATAACCATCCAATACGATAGCTATTGACTTACCAATGTTATCTTTCGTGATACGCTGCCATGCCTTAGCTCCCTCTGCGTTCATCGACATGGATACATTGGCATAGGCACTGAGTTGGCTGAAATCGGCACGGGCATCCGTGATAACATCACCTTCCAGACTGGCACGACCATCACGCTGAGCCTTCAGGGCTACCAATTGGTATACGCTTCCTGCCTCATCAATAGCCTTAACTGTCCAATATAGACGCAGGTCACGAGGCAACAACTGCTTGGCAATCGGCGAAGTGAGCATTGCGTTCACCTTTGCTGTGTCAGTATAGTGTACCGTTCCTACAACCGGTCCGCGATAGGCCTGACCATTTTGGTTGATGCTGGGATTCAGTACGTAGAAGAGAGGATTATTTTTCTTGTAGTTCTCTACAGCGGCTGCTTGATCTGCATCAACGGCAGCACTATCCGTTGCGGTAGCATCCACCAACGATGCGATATCTTCTGCCTCCGTTACCGTAGCAGATTTCTCTTCCGGTTTAGCCTCTTCCTCAACAGCAGCATCCATTGCTGCATTCTGCTTAGCATACTCATTGTTTATTTGTGCAAACAGAGGGAGTAGCTCAGCGAAGTCATAGGTTTCCCAGAACTCCAAGTTGGCTGATCCCTGTAGCAACTTACGAACACGCTCCGGCTCTTTGATACCCGGCAACTCAATCAGGATACGTCCTGCTTGCGACAGTTTCTGGATATTCGGTTGTACCACACCGAAACGGTCGATACGGGTACGCAATACGTTGAATGAGTTATTGATAGCACCATCCACTTCCTCACGGATGACACGCTCAACCTCTTCGTTGGTCGAATTAAGTGTTACTTTGTCTTTCAATTCGAAGGTAGAGAATACCGATGCCAACTGAGCGTTCGGGTCAATTTCCTTGTACGACTCAATAAAAAGGGTTACAAAATCGGCACCGCTGTTCTTCTGCTTCTGCTGAGCCATCTGCATGGCTGCATTGAAGTTTTCAGTGGTATTGTAACCGCTCAAGGCACGGAGAATATCAGGAACAGATACTTCCATCGTCACGTTCATACCACCCTTCAGGTCTAGACCCAAGTTGATTTCTTTCTCACGGCACTCTTTCAATGTGTAGCCGAACCACACTTTCTGTGCAGCGATAGAGTCCAAATAGAAGTACTCTTTGGCTGCATCACCTCCCGCATACTCTTTTGCCTTCTTGTCATAGTGATAAGTCACAAAAGAGAAGGAGAGGTAGAAGGCGCATACCAATGCGAGGCACACTGCCAGGATTCTTACAAGTCCTTTGTTTTGCATAGTTTTTTGTTTTATTTATTAATTTTATGTTTTAGCTTTTCCCTCTTAACGTACATGCCGTGCGCATATCTTTAAATGCATATTTATTATTAGACTATTCAACGCCACGTACATTACTTCGCAAAATAGCGTGCAAAGATACGTCATTTTTTTGAATTATGCAATTATTTTGCAAAAAATACCAAAAAACACGACAATTATTTGCATATATCAGAAAAAAGCACTACCTTTGCACCCGCTTTTCGATAGAGAAGATATATCGCGGAGTAGAGCAGTGGTAGCTCGTCAGGCTCATAACCTGAAGGTCGGTGGTTCGATCCCATCCTCCGCAACACGAAAAAAGAACGCAAATTTGCGTTCTTTTTCTTTTCCATATTGGGACATCCTGTGGACGCTTCTTTCTCAGCCGACAGAGCCTTCAAGCGATACTTGCAGCAGTTTCTGCGCCTCGACGGCAAATTCCATGGGGAGTTTATCCATCACCTCCTTGGCATAGCCGTTGACGATAAGTCCTACCGCATCCTCCACTCCTATACCGCGTTGGCGGCAGTAGAAAAGTTGGTCCTCACTAATTTTACTGGTAGTGGCTTCGTGCTCAACGATAGCCGTCGGATTGGCAATCTGCATGTCGGGGAAGGTATGCGCACCACATCGGTCGCCAAGCAGGAGTGAGTCACATTGGCTATAGTTGCGGGCATTTGTTGCGCCGGGTCCCACCTTCACTAATCCGCGATATGAGTTCTCGCTCTTACCGGCTGATATACCTTTGCTGATAATGCGTGAGCGAGTGTTTTCACCCAAGTGAATCATCTTGGTACCTGTATCTGCCTGCTGATAGTTATTTGTCACTGCTACCGAGTAGAATTCTGCCGATGAATTCGCACCTTTCAGTATGCAGGAAGGATATTTCCATGTGATGGCACTACCCGTCTCCACCTGTGTCCAACTGAGCCGTGCATTCTCGTGGGTGATACCGCGTTTGGTAACGAAATTATAGATGCCTCCCTTACCTTCTTTATCACCCGGATACCAGTTCTGCACAGTGGAATATTTTACCTCCGCATCCTTATGAACGATAATCTCCACTATGGCGGCATGAAGTTGATTCTCATCACGCATCGGTGCCGTACATCCTTCTAGATAACTGAGGTATGCTCCCTCATCTGCAATCAACAACGTGCGCTCAAACTGTCCGGTGTTTCCGGCATTGATACGGAAATAGGTACTCAGCTCCATCGGACAACGTACTCCCTTGGGTATATACACAAAACTACCATCCGAAAAGACTGCCGAATTAAGCGCTGCATAGAAATTGTCCGTATACGGAACTACACTACCCAAATACTTCTTCACCAATTCCGGATACTCACGCACTGCCTCGCTGATAGAACAGAACAATATTCCTTTCTCCTTGAGCGTCTCGCGGAAGGTTGTCTTGACGCTGACCGAATCCATCACCGCATCCACTGCCATATTACCGGCCAAAGCAGCACGTTCCTCCAGAGGAATACCCAACTTGTCAAATGTCTTCTGTATCTCGGGGTCTATCTCCTTGTTCTGCTCAGTGGAATCCCCTTGCACTTTCGGAGCAGCATAGTAGGATATTGCCTGAAAATCAATATCGGGTATACGCAAATGAGCCCATTTAGGTACCGGCATTGTCAACCACTTACGATAAGCCTTCAAGCGAAAATCCAATAACCATTCCGGCTCATTTTTCTTCGATGAAATCGTGCGAATAACATCTTCATTGAGACCACGTCCTATCACGTCCGTCTCCACATCCGTAGTGAAACCGTACTTATACTCTTGGGTGGTAATATCCTCGATAATATCTTCCATAGTCTAATTAAAAAATGCCACCTTCATAGGCGGCATTTTGCGAGGTCGGTAGCAGATTCGAACTGCTGTCCCCGGTTTTGCAGACCGATCCCTAACCACTCGGGCAACCGACCTTGTGCATTCTGAGAATGCTCACTCTCCACATATTTATAAACTTTTTAGCGGAAAGCGGTTGCAAAGGTACGCAAAATATTTGATATACACAAATAATTTGTGATTTTTTTGGCTAAAGTCGTTATTTAACCTGTATAATGACGTCTCTCTTACCGAAAGAACTCACCATAGCGATTTCCGTTTTTCGACTCATTCTCCTGTTTATGCGGGTAATCAATCGTATAGTGCAAGCCGCGACTCTCTTTACGCTCCAAAGCCTGTCGTGTGATGAGATAGCCCACATTGATCATATTACGCAATTCACAGATATCCTTAGTCGGACGGACACGTTTGAAGAGCGCTTCTGTCTCTTCATACAAAAGGTCCAAACGTTCCCATGCACGGTGGAGACGCAGGTCACTACGTACAATACCCACATAGGTGGACATAATCTGTCCCACCTCCTTCTCATCTTGCGAGATCAACACTTGTTCCTCCACCGACATCGTTCCCTCGTCATTCCAATCAGGGATATTCTCGTTGAAATCGTAGTTTTCTATTACACTCAGACTATGTTTAGCGGCCGTACCGGCATAGACGACAGCCTCAATGAGAGAATTGCTCGCCAAGCGATTTCCACCATGCAAGCCCGTACAACTGCATTCACCCAAGGCATATAGACGATGGATACTGCTCTCGCCATCCAAATTAACACGTATACCGCCACACATATAGTGGGCACTCGGAACAACAGGAATATAGTCTTTGGTGATATCAATACCGATGCTTAGACACTTAGCATATATATTGGGGAAATGATGTTTTGTTTCTTCGGGGTTTTTATGCGTAACATCCAGACATACATGGTCCAAACCATGCAGTTTCATCTCGTTGTCGATAGCACGGGCCACAATATCACGAGGAGCCAAACTCAAACGCTCATCATATTTCTGCATAAATTCCTCGCCATTAGGCAATCGGAGGATGCCTCCATAACCACGCATAGCCTCGGTGATGAGATAGGCAGGATGGGTCTCCTCGGGGTTATAAAGTACTGTCGGATGGAATTGTACAAACTCCATACCCTCCACTTTGGCTTTAGCACGATATGCCATCGCTATACCGTCGCCGGTAGCGATGTCAGGATTAGAAGTAGTGGCGTATATAGCACCTGTGCCGCCGGTGGCCATCACGGTAACCTTACTCAAGTAAGTGTCTACCTTGCCGCTCTCGGGATTGAGGATATACGCACCATAACACTCGATGTCGGGCGTGCGGCGTGTTACTCGTACACCCAAATGATGTTGCGTGATAATCTCCACGGCAAAATGGTTCTCCAATACGGTGATGAAGGGGTTATGACGGACAGCCTCCATCAGTCCGCGTTGAATCTCAGCACCGGTGTCATCAGCGTGATGAAGGATACGGAACTCCGAGTGACCTCCTTCACGATGAAGGTCGAATGTACCATCCTCCTTCTTATCAAAATTAACACCCCAATTGACCAGTTCCTCTATCTCATGAGGGGCATTCCTAACTACTTGTTCCACGGCAGCAGGGTCACTAAGCCAGTCGCCTGCCACCATGGTATCATGGATGTGCTTATCAAAATCATCCACCAATAGATTAGTCACGGAGGCTATCCCACCTTGTGCCTTAGCGGTATTGGCCTCGTCCAAGGTAGTCTTGCAGCATATGGCGATTTGATATTTCTGTGTCCGCGCCACCTTTAGGGCAAAACTCATACCGGCAACACCGCCACCTATCACCAAAAAATCAAATTTCTTAACCATGAATGATTCGTATTTATATCTTTCTTTGTTACTTTTTATCGTGCCTTCGCCAAACCAAAGACACTGATTTTTGCACCGCGGATAACATGCATTGCCTCCATACAGGCTCGCAGCGTAGCACCCGTCGTGATGACATCGTCTACCAATAGGATATGTTTCCGATACAACTCCTCCGGGTGATTTACCTTGAAGATACCTGCCACATTGGCTTGTCGCTCTCGCTCACGAAGCATCGCTTGTTTCGGATTATCCACTTCACGAGTCAGGTGGGCGGTGTCCAATGGTATCTCGGCTATTTCACTCAATGCGCGAGCTATCCACTCCGACTGGTTATACCCTCGTTGACGAAGCCGTTTGCGATGTAGGGGAACGGGAATAATCACATCCACGTCATCCAGAAAATCCGACTGCAAAAACTCGTATGCCGCTTCCTTGCCCAAAGCGTAGCCGACTTCCGGCATCTCGTTGTATTTTAGCTTATGCATCATGGTCTGTACGGAAGAGTCCTTATCAAAGAAGAGGTAGCACCCGCCGCGTTCAAACATCGGTTCTTGGGCAAACAAATCCTCTGTGATATTACCCTTGATATGGCTCTGCTCCGTTATCGGCAACCGGCGGAGGCACTTCTCACAGATAATCACCGTATCCTCAACGGCACATCCACATGCAGGACAACAGCGGGGAAAAAGCAGGTCCAACACACCTTTAACCACCGCTGTTGTCGTCATTACATACTCCTTAATTTATTATAGAGTGACGCCGGTCTTGAAGATGGCTATCTCGTGGTAGCCGTTCTTCTCGTTGTTCACCTTTTCGCCGTTGGCCACACGTATCACCAGCTCGGTGAAGCGCTTAGCCACTTCGTCCATCGGTTCACCCTCTGCTATCACACCGGCGTTAAAGTCAATCCATCCGGGTTTCTTCTCATAGAGTCCCGTATTGGTACTGATTTTCATCGTAGGAACATAGGTTCCGAACGGAGTACCGCGACCGGTCGTGAAAAGCACCATATGGCAACCCGACGAGGCTAAGGCGGTAGCGGCTACCAAGTCATTACCGGGGGCTGACAACAGGTTCAAACCTTTCACCTGTAAACGCTCACCGTATTCCATCACGCCACGCACTTTGGACTTGCCGCATTTCTGCGTACAGCCTAACGCTTTATCTTCCAATGTAGATATACCGCCGGCTTTGTTTCCCGGACTCGGGTTCTCTCCTACCGGCTCACCGTGACTCAGGAAATAGTCCTTGAAGTCGTTGATGAGTTTCACCGTCTGGTCGAAGAGTTGTTTGTTCTCGCAACGGTCCATGAGGATGGTCTCTGCGCCGAACATCTCCGGTACCTCGGTGAGGACGGTTGTACCGCCTTGAGCCACCAGATAGTCGGACAGCATACCCAGCAACGGGTTAGCAGTGATTCCGGAGAATCCGTCCGAACCACCGCATTTCAGACCGACGCGCAATTCGCTCAGGGGCACTTCCACACGCTCGTCTTCCTGCGTCTTCTTGTATAGTTCACGCAGGATGGGCATGCAGTATTCAACCTCGTCGCCTTGAATCTTCTGGCTCACCACAAATTTAACACGCTCGTGGTCATAGTCGCCACAGAACTGCTCAAACACATCCGGCTGGTTGTTTTCGCAACCCAATCCCACTACCAATATCGCACCGGCATTGGGATGGTGTACCATATCGCGCAGAATCTTCTTGGTGTTCTCATGGTCGCCGCCTAACTGCGAACAGCCATAGTTGTGGATGAAGGCATGGATATCGTCCGAACCCGTCTCTTGGCGCAAACGTTCCTCCAGTTTCTTGATGATACCGTTCACGCAACCAACGGTCGGGATAATCCACACTTCGTTGCGGATACCCACTTGACCATCCTTGCGGCGGTAGCCCATGAAGGTACGTTTCTCGTCGGGGATATTAAGTACAACCTCTTTAGGGTGATACTCATATTCCAGCAAACCGGCGAGGTTGGTCTTGATATTATTCTCATTCATCCAACTGCCGGCTTTCTTAGCTTCGCGGGCATGACCGATAGGAAAACCGTATTTAATAACGTTCTCTCCTTCAGCGATATCCGCGATGGCTATCTTGTGACCGGCAGGAACGTTCTCCAAAACAGTAATCTGCTTACCGTCCACTTCTATAACGGCACCTGCCGACTGCGGCTGTATAGCTACAACCACATTGTCGGCAGGATTGATTTTCAAGACATTAATCATAATTATTTCGATTGTTGATCTGTCGAGGTTTTTTAGAACAGGCTTTTGATTTTTGCCATCACATCGGACACCTTATCCACTGCGAGCATAGCCTGAACGGTAGGAAGCATGCCGATAGCCTCAATCGAATTGAGGTACAGTTCTACAAGGTCGGTGAGGCCGGGAATCTTATTGAGGTCCTCTTTGCTCTCCTTCCAGATTACGTCGGTAGCGCCGAGCACGCCTTCAGCCACCTTGCGTGTGTCGCCGGTAGCCCAAAGTTCCTTCAAGAGGTCCATAATCTCTTGGGCGTCGTTCGGCTGAATCGGGGCACCGTCCTCGCGGACACCACCCTTGTAGTACTCAATGATAGCCGCCAGACCGAGCACTAATCCCTTGGGCAGCTCGCCCTTGCGCTCCAGATAGGTCTTCAATCCGGGCAGGTCGCGTGTCTCGAATTTCGGGAACGAGTTGAGCATGATACTCGTCACCTGATGGTCTACATACGGGTTGTTGAAACGCTCCAGCACACTCTCGCCGTATGCTTTCAGCTCGTCTTTCGGCAGGTTCAGTGTCTCCAGCAACTCGTCGAACATCACTTTGTGGATATATTTACCCAGTACCTCGTGGTTGCAGGCATCGCGAACAATGTTCACTCCGCTCAGGTAAGTAACAGGGCTGAGCACGGTGTGAGGACCATTCAGCAAGGTCACTTTGCGCTCGTGGTAAGGCTTCTCGCTCTCGGCGATGAGCACATTCAGACCTGCCTTATCGGCGGGGAACTCGGCACGCAAATCTTCGATAGACATATTCTCCGGTTTCTCGATAACCCAGAGGTGGAAAATCTCGGCTTGAACAACCAGGTTGTCTGCATAGCCCACTTTCTCCTGAATAGCTGCGATATCCTTGCGGGGGAAGCCCGGAACGATACGGTCTACCAGCGTTGCGCAAACGTAGTTGTATTTCTCAAACCACTCCTTGAAGCCCTCGTAATCTGCACCCATATCTTCTTTCCAAAGTTCGATATATTTGCGGATGCAATCTTTCAGGTGGTGTCCGTTCAGGAATATCAGCTCGCACGGCATCAGGATAAGTCCCTTGGACGGGCAGCCGTTGAAGGTCTTATAACGACGGAAAAGCAACTGAACCAACTTGCCGGGATAACTGCTGGCAGGAGCGTCTGAAAATTTGCAGTTCGGGTCGAAGGTGATACCTGCCTCAGTGGTGTTCGAGATGACGAAACGAATCTCCGGCTGGTCTGCCAAGGCCATGAAGGCAGCGTTCTGGCTGTATGGATTCAACGCACGGCTAATCACGTCGATACGCTCCAAACTGTTTACAGCCTCGCCGTTCAAACGACCTTGCAGGTTAACATGGTACAAGCAGTCTTGACCATTCAGCCAGTCTACCATACCCTTGTCTATCGGTTGAACTACCACCACTGAACCGTTGAAGTTAGTCTTGGCGTCCATGTTCCAGATAATCCAGTCAACAAAGGCACGCAGGAAGTTTCCCTCACCAAATTGAATGATACGCTCCGGCATTACGCTCTTGGGAGCTGTCAGCTTGTTTAATGCTTTCTTCATAATTGTAGATGTTTTTATTGAGTTTTCTTTTGTGTTCTGTTTTTCACACGTGTACTTTTTCAGCGAATGTGTGCAAAGTTACCATTTTTTTTGCATTTCTGCAAATATATTTGTACCTTTGCACAAATTTTGTCAAAATATCTACACTTATGAGTCTTCAATGCGGTATAGTCGGACTGCCCAATGTCGGCAAATCCACCCTTTTTAATTGTCTCAGTTCTGCCAAAGCACAATCGGCGAATTTCCCCTTCTGCACCATAGAACCCAATGTCGGTGTCATCACCGTTCCCGATGAGCGGCTTATCAAACTCGGTGAACTGTGTCAGCCCGAGCGTGGTGTCATACCTACCACCGTTGAAATCGTGGATATTGCAGGACTCGTCAAGGGAGCGAGTCGGGGTGAAGGACTGGGAAATAAATTCTTGGCAAACATACGCGAAACGGATGCTATCATCCACGTACTACGTTGTTTCGACGACGATAATGTCGTCCATGTGGACGGTTCTGTCGACCCTGTGCGAGACAAAGATATTATCGACGCAGAACTCCAGCTCAAGGACCTTGAGACAGTCGAAGCACGCATCCAGAAAACAGAAAAACAGGCTAAAGCCGGAGGCGATAAGCAAGCCAAACTCCTATTAGATATATTAATAAGGTATCGCGAGGCGCTCTCTGCCGGCAAATCTGCCCGCACCGTAGAACTGCAAAACAAAGAGGAACAAGCCGCAGCACACGACCTCTTCCTGCTCACGAACAAACCCGTCATGTATGTCTGCAATGTGGATGATGCTTCGGCTGTCAACGGAAACGCCTATGTGGACGCTGTACGTGCTGCCGTGAAGGATGAGAATGCACAAGTGCTCGTTTTAGCTGCTAAGACCGAAGCGGAAATAGCCGAACTCGACACCTATGAGGAGCGGCAGATGTTCCTCGAGGAAATGGGACTCAAGGAGTCCGGCGTCAATCGGCTCATCAAGGCAGCATACGCTCTGCTCAACCTCCGCACTTTCCTCACCGCCGGTAGCGACGAGGTCCGTGCATGGACATTCCGCGAAGGGATGAAAGCACCGCAGTGCGCCGGAGTCATACATACCGATTTCGAACGCGGATTCATCCGCGCAGAGGTCATCAAATACGACGACTATATCGCCTTAGGCGGTGAGGCGGCATGCCGCGCTGCTGGCAAACTCGGCATCGAGGGAAAAGATTACCTCGTTCAGGATGGAGATATCATGCACTTCCTCTTCAACGTTTAGTCCCCAATTAAACCCGGAACAAACGTAACATAAACGTAACATAAACGTAACATAAACTCGCCAAACAGGAGCTACTGAGTGGCTATCTTAACCCCACCAAAAAGCATATGGAAAACTTTTTATTAAATAATATATGGCTGGCAGCTCTACTCATCGTGGTAGGTTTTGTCCTGCTCGTGTACGGAGCCGACTGGTTGGTCGAAGGCGCAGCGGCAGTGGCTAAACGTTTCGGTATCACCGACCTCGTGATTGGTCTGACCGTCGTGGCATTCGGTACCTCAATGCCGGAGTTTGTGGTGAACATGGTGTCACTGGTTAACAACTCTACCGACTTAGCCATCACCAACGTGCTGGGGAGTAATATCATCAATACGTTGGTTATCTTAGGTCTGACGGCATTGGTCTACCCTATCGCGTCTCAGAAGCGGTCACGAGATTTCGACATTCCCATGTCTATCATTGCAGGTATCCTCGTCTTCGCTGCTGTCACCATTGAATCCCCCTTTGGTGAAGAGTGCCGAGGTATCAGCCGTATGGGCGGAGTGATTTTACTGCTTCTCTTTGTATACTTCATCTACAACACTTTCCGTCATGCTAAGGACCACCCCGATGAGGGACCAAGTGACAAAGTACAATATACAAAGGAGATTTCGGTTCTGCAGGCGATAGCACTCATTTTCATCGGTTTGGCAGGATTGGTCATAGGAGGAGAACTGATTGTGAAGAGTGCAGTCAGTATCGCCACACGTTGTGGTGTGAGTGAAGCGATTATCGGTCTGACGATTGTGGCGTTGGGCACCTCACTGCCCGAATTGGCGACGTCGGTCATCGCAGCCTTCAAGCACAACAGCGACATCGCCTTGGGAAACGTCATCGGCTCGAATATCTTCAATGTGTTCTTTATCTTGGGAACCAGTGCCGTGATACGCCCGTTGCCTGCCTACTCAGGTATTGAAATAGACGCATGGATTGCTGCTATTGGCAGTATTGTTGTCTGGATGGCAGTAAAGACCAACCATGAGCGTAAGATTCAACGCTGGGCAGGTGCCATCCTCCTTATCATCTATGCCGCATACCTCACCTACCGACTGATGATGATTTAATAATCCGAGAAACGATAAACACAGAAAATGCCCGATTAAATCGGGCATTTTCTATTATATTAGGGAATATAAATAGTGTACTCAATCGCTACTCCGCGCGAATAATACGATGGTGCTGTTGGCTATCGCTTTCGGTATAGATAGCACCCTGATAATAGACCTCCACCTTGTATAGTTCGCCGGCAGTGAGTGTGGGGGTGATGTCTTGTGTGCTATGCGCTGCAACGGTCTCGTCACTACCTACTTGTGTATCGGTGGCATTATCGAAAATCCTCACTGTCATCGCATTATCCTCGGGGTTATCCACCGTTATCTTCCCACCCCGATAGCAGATACCAAACGCACTCGGACCTGCAGGTGCTGCCTGATAGCAGATGACGAATCGGTCGGAGATAGTGCTATTCCGCTGAGAAGTAGGTATGGTGAACTCGTATGGTGTCATTTCATCAATATGGATGACCGAGTCCAATACAGCATCATAAAGCACGACATCGCCAGTAATAGATGCAAAGTACAACGCGAGATTGGTACTGCTATTGGTCTTCATCACCAAAGAGAGGTTTGTCAGATCTTGCTTTTGCACAATCTCGTAGGCAGTTCCTCCATATTCATAATAGAGAGCAATGGGATTAGAGTTCACATTGAACATTGGGGAGCAATCAGCTACACCTGCATCATAATTGGACGCTTCAACGATAGCAAAATTATGGAAATATACACCATCATCTAAGGTGATATTGACCGCCTTGGTAACAGCAGCAGAAATACTAACACTTACCAAGATAGAAAGGATAGATAATATATACTTTTTCATATTGAACATTGATTTTACTTAGTTAAGTTCATTTAATCCCTAAACTGTGATGCCGCCCATGGATCATTGGGGTCATGTTGCATCTCCTGATTAGAAGCCGGAAGCATGATTAAATCATTCCCTGACAACAATGAAACAACGTCAGCTCGAGGGGTTTGATAGAATTTCTTTTTCATTGAATCGGTTTCTTGTTCCTTATTATTAATTAAAATATACGTTTCTTACTTAATAAACGAGAGTGTTTGATCGGCAATACGCACCATATAAACTCCGGTAGCGAGGTCATTCAAACTAACGGACTGCAATGACTGTCCATTGGCAGCGATTTGTTTCACCGACTGACCTCCCATAGCGTATAAGCAAATATCATCGCCCTTGTTCCCTGAGACGAACAGGGTGTTATCACTGACCCAAATTTGCATTGTGGATGTTACTATATCCATAGCCGTCGGCAGCGAGCGAATAGGCACTATACGGAAACGACTATCATTATCTCCGGCAAGGGCGGTAAAGGTATACTCACGTTTTTCTCCTAAATCGATGACGGTACCGGTTTCCATATCTTGGATAGTATAGTCAAAACCATCCACATTGGCCATAAAGAGGGTATAAGTACCTGTTCGAGGAGCACTGATGCCGATATACGTATCAGATAGAGTACTATTAGCCAATATCTCCATCCGCCTATCTCCTCCCTGCATAGCATAGAGACTTAGACCGCTATTCTGCGGGCACTTGTAGGCATCGTAGCCGTTATCTATACCTGAGGAGAAGCGTGTGTCTTCACTGAGGAAGACATTATCCCATCCCTCGTTATTATAAACAGACAATTGCATAAGCTTCGTCTCGTCTGCCAAACGCATCATAGGAGCCGAAGTTGAGGAGATGCCTAAAGTAGGATTGTAGACATCATGCTCATAGATGATTGAGCCATATACAGAGTTTGCCACATCATTCACCATAAGGAATGCCTGCATAGGTTGGATAGTAGCAGGATAGGTGACTTGCTGCATCCGCCCGTTTACACGTTCCCATATTGTTCTACCGGCAACAGCAGCGTTAATAGCTTGCCATGTATATGTGTCGTTACCAAGGTCCTTATACAGATAGACCGAGGCCAAAACCTCTTTGTCGGGAAATTCGCTTTCCACAGTATTCAAATAGTGTGCAATGGAAATAGGACCGGTATAACTATTAGCAAGATAGTTCCAACCTTTATGGTACGTTAAGGCGGAATTGCCGTTACCCATCAGTTTGCCGATGAAATCGTATTGCATAGTGTCGGTACGCACGTTATTACTTGACAACTCATACCCGGCAAACGGTTGGACATCGGTCAAGGAGATGGAGTTATTGAAGTACTCACCTATTCCCCAGTTTTTAATATCATAATCCCACCATGTGTACCAACTATTGCCTTTATCGGCAGTTAGCGAACGAATTGTAACCTCGTTATTATATACCGGCATACCAAAACGTTGGAATACGACAGTGGGAGCCTCACGGAATGCCTTTGAAGTGAAGCGATATGTACCCTCGGGATGGTCCTCTGAGATAAACTGGGTCTCGGGCGAGAAGAGGACTACACCGGATTTGGCTTCGCTGGAGTGAACTATAAAGGTCGTGTCCTTGGCGCCATAGATGAGTCCGTCAACGACTAATGTACCACCTTGTTCCACTATCAATACCTTGGGAGCCACCGAATCACCTATATGGATAGCACCCTTGCCAATATTGAGGGTTACACCGTCACGTATAAATAAGGTGTCGGCTTTCAGTGTCAGCTTCTTGGCATAGACAGTGCTTTTACCATCGACGGCAACCACATCAGCGTTTTCATAGACAACGATATGGTCCGCTGCATTGGTGAGGATAGCGGTATCACGTCCCATCTCCGTACGTTTCGTCTCGATAGCCGCAGCATTTGCCAGGTCATTCACCACAATAGCGGGTTTGCGAATCTCCTTAACCGTTTGGTCTACAACTCTATAATAATAGGGGTTATAATCCGGATCTGTAGTCTCCAAAGGAATCGTAGTCTTGCCTTCCACACAATGTGCCTCAACATCCTCGCTCCATGTTCCGCCTTTGACAAAACCTCCCTTATTAACCAGCGATTTCGAGACGAGTATGCCTCCCACGAACTTACCGCCATTGACAGAGATATTCTTCACCTCGGTTTCAAGCCCATCCACATCATCCATATATTCATAAATCGCGAACCATGAATCACTGGTTAGTTTCGCACTATCTTTAACAAGAATCTCCATTTGTCCATAGTAACTGGTGTCAGTCTCAATTTGCAGAGCCGCACCAGAAATACTAATACCACTATTTTGAGATGCAACTAATGAACCGGTCGCAGTAGAATGTAGAGTTCCACCCGAATGAATTAATTTACCCGATTTTATGGCGAGGGCAGCTCCTCCTTCAATTAACGCAGAATCAGATATGGTGACAATACCATTTTGGGGCAAATACATTGCAACCCGATTATTAGGAGCAGATACGACCCCACCAGAAATATTTATCTCTGTATCTCCATAATTTCGTCTACGACTTTGTGTAGGAGAATGATAACCATTTCCAGATATTGCGTAGTAGTTGGCATTTAGTGTTCCGCCGGTCATATTTAATGTAGCTCCCTTTCCAAGAAGGAGAACACCACATCCTTGCGAGGTCATGCCTTTCACAGAACCTCCATTAATAGTTAATATATTGGGGTAAGCAGCACGACTATCATCCCCTAATTCTCCGTTAGCATTTACATACACACCACAAGGACCATTTCCTAAAGTACTTGCCCCTATGACCTGACCTCCATTAATCGTACAAGAACTTGTTTGATTGGCAGATTGGTTATTAAGGAATATTCCGACACCACCTTGTATAGTTCCTCCTTCTATAAGTGCAGTTGCATTATCGCATAAGGCAATACCCGTATATCGACCATCAATAGTTCCTCCATAAACGCTCACATGTCCGTTGTCCTTGCAATCCACTGTAACACCACCACTAAGGTTCGTCTTAAAGTTACCGTTGTTGATTATTACTGCCCCACAAACATGCAGAACATTGATATTGGCATTTATTGTTCCTGTTCCCGAAAATGTAAGAGTCGCTCCATTAAGAACATCTAAATAGGCACCACTATAGAGTGAGATAGTATGTCCGTTTAGGTCTATGCTTTTCGTACCTTCCACTAAGACAGGAATACATAATGTAAAATCACTTAAAACACTAACCGTCTCTCCATGTACTGCCGCAGATACAGCCGCTTGAAAAGCAGAATCTATAGTTGAATATAGCATAGTACCTGGAATCTCAAGACCATATCCTCCATAATAGGTTTGCCCATCAACCTGTGCAACAGCAATTTGTGGATAGCAAACCACTCTATATAATCCGGCTTCATTCAAGACTATGTAGCCATTAGCACAATAATCCGATATGTCAGAATCCCACACACCGCCAGCAATTATGCCTCCCTGACTTCCAATTTGAGTTTGTAGTTTAGCAGAAAGGCCTAATGCACCTGTAAATGTACCACCTGCAATTGTTATCAAACGAGAGTCAGTAGTATTACTTGTATAATTAGATAAATTAATTGTATTTATAGTTCCGTTAATAGTACCACCGGCAATCGTTAATCTCCCCCCTGTTAAGTAAAGACCATTTTTACCTGTCACATAAACACTATCCGAAAGAAATACATTACCCGAAGAAGAATGATAAATGGCAGCTGCATTATTGTTGCTAATGGAAGTAGCAGATATGTGACCACCACGGATAGTTATATTTATATCCTCATATCCAGCATAGACGCCATATGTTACTGCATCTATGTGTCCGCTATTCATTACAAAATTATTATTTCCGTATAAAAGGACAGCTCGAGTACCACCTTTTATATAACCTCCATTGATAGTCACATTAGAACCCGCATTACAAATGATAGCTTGATTACCAGTAGAAATATATCTGCCACCCCCAAAAACTGCGGAACCATTAATGACCACACATGCCCCGCCTCCTGATATAGTTTTCGAGACACCTCCAGTTACGCCATGAAATGTAACAACTGCATCAGAGGCTACAGTTAACATATAACTATTTACGCTAAGAGTATAAATGTCACAATCGAGAGTCTTGGTTCCATTGATAGTAATTGATTCAGTAAGCGTAATATTATCTACTAATGTCACCGATGTCTCTGTTGCATCCTCCAAAGCGGCTTTGAGTTCAACAAAATTCGAAACATCAGTTGCCCATGTAGATATATTAGCAACTAATAACAATAGGGAGATATAGAGATACTTCTTCATGTTCTTTAACAGTTACGGGTTAATTTAGTTACTCCGGTTAACCTCATTTAGAAATGAGGGGATTACGCCAAATATTTTGCAATTCAGACCCTTGTGCAGTACCATCTCCCGGTATCCATTCTGCAGGCGGACTACATTCCCAGTCGTCCATCATCCTGTACCCCGGTTCAAGGACATATAAGTCCGTCTGCGGATATATATAAGTCTTCTTCATAGTTCTTTGTGTTTTGTTGTTAGTCCTTAATTGTGCTTTTCTAACTTTCTAAAATATCTTTATTACTAATACTAATTATTACTTAACCACACGCTGTCCATTCACCACGTAGACACCTGCTGGTAGATTATTTAACTGCTCAGCAGTGCCAAGATACTGACCTAACATAGTGTAAACACCCATATGCTTCGAGGTAACTACTTTCTCGCAGCCGGTCGGTAACTTATGGTCACCAGCCTCCAGCACGAAACGGTCATAAGCCGTCGTATTAGGTGTGACATTGAAGGTGTAGGTATTGCCTTCCACTACATCAATCACTTGGTCGGTCACCACATCGCGGATAGCGTAATCGAAGTTGTTCACACGACCGAATGACATAGTATAAGTCATCTCATCGCGAGCTTGCAAAGTCAAGGTTGTACCACTCAGATTATCCTTAGCAATATGACTTAATGCCAAATCTTCGTTTTGTCCAAACACATTAAATACAGCATCTGCCATCAACTTACGAGCATCGGCACCATTGTCGTAGGCAGAAGTATATTGTTCACCCTCACGCAAAGTGACTTTATCGTGAGAGGTAGCGGATGTGATAACGATATCTGCAATTATTGACGAATCCACAACCACCGGTTCCGGCTCCTCATACCAAACATCGTCTTCCTCGTCACCTAATTCTTTTCGCAATGCGGGAGCGGTAATGGGCACCCCGATGGTATGAGGCTCTTCGATATTCCAAACGGCGTCTGCATAAGTGAGAGTGAATTCGCGATTATAGTTTCTGTCGGGCATCATGACTGAGTCGCACCAGAGGATAAAACCTTGCATTGGTGCGATATAGCGGTCAGTAGTTGCAACCTCTGCCTTTGTAATAGCCTCATGCTGCCGTGCGTCCATATCGTATATCCACACCGCATAATCTGCAATCCCCATTGTATCAGGATATAAAGAATCTCCCTTGTAAGCAGTCTCTAAAGCATCCAACAAAGCACGGATGGACATCGGAGCCGTGTAGCTATTGCCAAAGAGGTTGTAATACCCCTTTTGCCACTTGTAGGTCGCGTCTTCGTTCCCCACGACCGTCCCCTTGAAGATATAGGGAGAGGTCGGTGCGGTAGCCGAATTGACACTAAAGGCATATCCGACAAACGGTTTCAACTCGCTCCAACTATTGATAGCTTCCCATCCTTTCCACCAGAGTTTATCCACATAGGTACCGGCAGGACGAGTGATATTATCCGCAGTGATAGTGCCGTAAAGCGGTTCGCCGACATGTTGTGAACGGAACGTGTCACCGTCCTTATGCGACTTGAGGAACATCTGAACAGTTGCCAATGGATGATTATTAGATGTTGCACCGGGATTGAAGCGGAGCACACCGGTGCCCGTAGCATCGGCTTGCACAACGACAGCATCCGCATTGGGGGATTTCAATCCACCAATGCCGACAGATACAACCGCCGTGGGTGCAATAATCAAACGCCCATCCGCATTGATTTTCAGCGTATCTACAATAAGCGTTGTACCATCCTCAACAGTCAAGGATCCGTTATCGATAATCAGTCGACGAGCGGCAGCATCTAAATTGGTAGCACTTGCATCCACAGTGACATTATCTCCATTGACAATCTCTAAATAGGATGAACGCGTCGGCACTGTCGTTGAATCCCACGTAGTAGCCTCTTGCCATGGCGCAGATGCAATGGATTGCATATACATACTATTCTCCACCACCTCATACCAATGGAAATATGGAGTGTCATCATCGGTAATATAGTGTGACCAACGGTCTTCAATCAAGTAGTTAAAGGGCTTCGCGGGATCGAGGTCTTTCCAATAACCACCGGAAATGATACCGCCGTTAAGGGTGATTTTGTTTTGCAGTGCAGAAGATATCGCAACATTTCCATTAAATACACCGCCGCTAATCAGAATAGAGTCTTTATTTGTCGAACTATAATTACCCAGATTAAGCGCATATAACGAGCCCTCATAATTACCACCGGTAATCGTCAATGTGCCGGTATTCATCAAAATCGTGTTTTTACCGATAACATGCACGCTATCTGTTAACAAAACGCTTCCAGCATTCGGATGGTAGATAGCCGATGCAGCGTTATTTGCCGTAGATGTCGCTATAATATCACCACCAGAAATTGCTAAATCGATATTCGAATAATTAGCAGATATACCATAAGTCACTCCACTTACATAACCAGAAGTCATCACAAAGTTTGAATTGTCATATAGCAAAATTGCACGTGTTCCAGCTGTAACGATAGAATGGTGAAGTTCTATATTTGATCCAGTATTACCTATAATGGCTTGATTACCAGACGATGTAAAGGAACCTCCATCGAACAATGCCGATCCATTAACTACTACACAAGCATACCCTCCTGAAGCTAACCTTGTAACACCACCATTTCTTGCCAAGAAAGTAGCACTTTCACTTTCAGGAACGAAAAAATAATGGTTATTCAATGTAATCATGTTATTATTCAACTCAAGGCAGACTCTATCCTTTAATGTAATCACCTTACCTCCTTCATACAACACATCTTCTGGCACAGTTACAGGTACCAGCAATGAAAGAGTGTCACCTTCTGTTAAGTTAGAAAGGGCTGCAAATAAAGCTTCATATTCGTAAGTGTAAAAATTGTCAGATGGCCCTGGAATAGATTCCGGCTTGTAATAATAGGTCTTCTTTCCTTTGATAACAACCGCAGGCGTTTTTGCAGGCAACACATGAACCTCACAGTCTTCAAGGAGTGCTTCATATGCTGTTGCACAATAAAACATTACGTTTGTATCCCATACACCGCCAGAAATAAATCCACCATTTGTTATAATCGATGATTTTAGTTCACTAGATACTTCAATAGGACCAACAAAGGTTCCTCCACTAATAGACAATGAACTCGGAGTCGCCGTATATGTCCTTAAATCAAGAGAGCGCACACTACCACTAAAACTGCCGCCCGTTATAGATAAAGAAGCCGACGTTAAAGCGATGCAATTTTTACCTTCAAGAATGGCACTACCTGATATTGAAAGAGATCCGGCATTTAGATGTTGAATGGCAACAGCTTTACTATTCCCAACAGAAGTAGCCCTAATCAAACCTCCGGAAATACTAATTTGCTGTCCATTATTA
>CAMHEP010000008.1 GCA_946184195.1 uncultured Bacteroidales bacterium
ACCCAGTCTCCTATACCTGCGTCCGAGGTGGGTATGAGTGCTTTTCGCACATCGTCCATATTTTTAGCCTGAGCCGCTTTCTGTTCCAAACGGCTGATGAGCGAATTACCGAGGAACTTAGCGATTCCCGTCTCATAGAGGGCAATACCGTGCAACAGCGACGAGTTGCGTATATGACAATTCTTATAGCCGTACACCTCCGTATTCTCGCCTCCGATGACCTGCAACTCACGCAGCACATCGCGTCCGCGCCACATCTTGCCGACCGTATAAGGAGAGAGCAAGTTAAAGTTGATATTGTCCAATTTATCGGGATCCTTACGGTTATCACGCTTGGGCCATTTCTGTGCGTCACGGATAGTGCCCACCGTCCGCAGGTTTGCACCCGGTACGATAAAACTCTCGGAGTTGTTCTCGATAAGATAGGAGAACGGCAATTCCGCCGTGTCAGCATGATGCGTGTGTCGTCCCATCACCAGCGAGAAAGCGCCTATCTTACTGGGCCAAAGCAGGTAACTATCTGATGTCGTTTTCGCTCCGCGTTCTGCCACCCCCTGGTGGATAGGCCCCAGTTTGTACATATGATTGGACTGATTACTACCGGATCCTGCGTTGAGGAAAGAGAACATACCGGCGATGAGCAGGGTAGACTTATGATGTGTCACTGTATAGGGACCGGCGAAGATAGCACATGCCTCGCCGTGCATACCTTGACAGTTGGAGAAGAAGAGACTCTCACCCGCCGAATAGTGTTTATCAAAGATGCACCCCTGACCGACAAAACACTTGTCGACAATCGTCGAATCCAGTATCTCCACGCCGGAAGCGATGATGAAGTCGGTACATTTAACACCAGATCCCAACTTGACCGGAGCCGCGGCGTTGGAATGTATGCTACCATTTTTGAGCCTACTGGTTCCTGCTATCTTTGCAAAGTCACCGATGCGTACGTTCTTGATACTGCCACAGTTAAGGATACGCACTTCGTTACCTATCTCACCATGATTGCTCGCCACTCGTTCTGCGTAGTCGTCTATCATTTTGTCCACCGTCTCTATCAGGTGCGGACGATGGCGATAGAGCGTCAGTATATATGCTAAGCTTGCACTCAGTCTATCAAAGATAGGTATCTCACGTCCACCACCCTCGTTCATCACCGGGACACGTACCCCGTTACCAAACGAGGTCTTGCCGTCCACCAAAATAGCGTTCACGTTCTCAATACAGGTGTCGTGACCAATACGATAGTTAGCAATATAATTGTGGATATTGTACAAGTGGCAGTTGTCGCCTATCTCGCAGTTATGTATTGTGGCGTGATAGATACCCGAATGAACCTCCACCCCACCCGGCAGGTCGAACATACGATTGAACTTACCCATCTCCACTTTTCCGGAAAAGTGGGCGTCACATACATATTGTGCATCAAAGCCCTCAGCCACAGTCACCTGTTGCCAATCCTTGGCAGAGCATCCTTGGCTCTCCAGTTGCTGTATCTCAGCGGTTGTTAATTGTCTCATAGCTGTTTATTACTTGTGTTTTCGTGTAAGCGGTGGATTCTATTTGCTGATGTATATACGGGTGAACACACCCTTGGTGTACTCAGGGAACTCGCCGTTCTTGAGCCAAGCATAATAACTCGGGTCTCGCCGGAAGACATCCTTCACACGCATGCCTTTATATTTACCAAAATTGAAGCACTCCTCTCCCTCGGGGTCGTAGATGATACGTCCTGCGAAATCAGCATACTTCTGCGTCCCTTGGGTAAACTCTTCCAACGCAGGGACATCGGTCGGGAGGTCGTCATAACGTTCCACTTGTGCCAAGAGGACCTCGACAGTAGCTGTCACGTCAGCGTTAGCAGCATGCGCGCCTTCAAGGTCCTTGCCGCAGTAGAACTTATACGCAGCCGTGAGATTACGAGGTTCTTTCTTTGTGAAGATGGAGAATGCATCTATCATATGCACTTTCTTGAGGTCTATATCCACTCCGGCTCGCATGAACTCCTCTGCGAGCAAAGGTATATCAAAGCGATTGCTGTTATATCCCGCCAGGTCGCAGTCGCGCAAGTCGGCTGCTATCTCGGCAGACAAGTCCTTGAAAGTAGGGCAATCAGCCACATCCTCGTCGTGGATGCCGTGCACTGCCGTTGCATCGTCGGAGATATGCATCTGCACCTCCTGTCCCATCAGTGACATGGTCGGTTTAACACGAAAAGTCTTCCCCTCGCGATGTCCGTCGGGGAAGAGCTTCACGTAACTAATCTCCACAATGCGGTCGGTAGCCAAATTAAGTCCGGTGGTCTCCAAATCGAAGAAGACCAACGGACGTACTAGTTGCAGTTTGGAGCGACCCATAGGTATATCTGTTTATAGGGTTCTATCACTCGTTGAGGAGCATCGGCATGAGCAGCATCAAGAGGTCTTGATTCTCCTTATTCTCCATCGGTAGGATGAGTCCGGCACGTGCGGGGTCTGCCAACTCGAGCACCACCTCATCACTGGGCATCGATGCCAATATCTCAATCAAGAAAGGAGCTTTAAAACCAATCGCCATCGGCATACCGCTATATGAGCAAGCGATTGTCTCCTCTGCACTGGTGGAGAAGTCGATATCCTGTGCCGAGATGTGAATCTTGTTATCACCCAGCGCTAATTTCAGCAACGAGGTACCCGTGTTAGCGAACACAGCGACACGCTTGCAAGCATT
The DNA here is from genome assembly GCA_946184195.1 of uncultured Bacteroidales bacterium. Taxonomy (GTDB): domain Bacteria; phylum Bacteroidota; class Bacteroidia; order Bacteroidales; family Paludibacteraceae; genus Colicola. Next base: position 2,710 of record CAMHEP010000008.1, read on the forward strand.
GATCATCGTGAGGCGGTCTACTGTCACACGGTTCTGGTTGTTCTGAGGTATGACGGCGTTATAGTTGGGGAAGCGTCCCTCTATCTGTCGGCACACGATGAGTGTCCTACCGAACTCAAAGCGAGCATTTTTCTCGCCAAAGACAACCTTCACGTCGTCTTGCTCCTTGCCCAGCACGTTTTTGAGCAAAGCAGCGGGTTTCTTAGGCAGGATAAAGCTGGCAGGAGCGCCGCTCTTAATTGCCAGATTCGTATACCGTACCAGTCGGTGAGCGTCGGTAGCCACGAGCACGATACGATCCTCCTGCAGGTCAAAATAGATTCCGTTCATGACCGGACGCAACTCGTCGTCTGCCGTGCAGAAGATAGTCTGATTCACAGCGTCCAAGAGCACATCGGCAGGCATTGTGAATTCACCATGAGCGTCTGCTTCCACAGGCATTTGCGGGTACTCGTTACCGTTGGCACCTACAAACGAGTAGTTACCGTTGGCACTAACGATGTTGATACCGAAGTTCTGGTCGTCTATCTGGAAAGTAAGCGGCTGCTCAGGGAACTCCTTGAGGGTCTCCAGCAGCAACTTAGCTCCGCTGGCTACCATCCCTTCACCCTCAGCATTTTCTACCTCCAAGGTAGTACGAATCGTTGTCTCTCCATCCGATGCGGTCAAAGTCAAATCATTACCACGCAGGTCAAAGAGCACATCCTCCAATATCTGAAGACTGTTCTTGGCAGCGATTACACGACTAACTGCCTGCAACTGTGCAAACAATTTGGTACTTGATACGTTAAATTTCATTGCTTTCTATCTTTTATTTGTTTAACATTCTACATCCTGTTGCCCTAATAGGCGCACAAAGTTACTAAAAAAATGCGATTTACCAAAATATATTTGTATATTTTGTTATTTTTTACTACTTTTGCAGTCGCTAAGCAATGAAAATCGGTATTTTTGATAGTGGTTACGGTGGTTTGACTATCCTATCAGCCATCCGTGAGCGGTTACCCGAGTACGATTATCTGTACTTGGGTGATAACGCTCGTGCGCCTTACGGGACGCGGTCTTTTGAGGTTATCTATGCGTACACACTCGAGGCGGTGCGTTATCTCCATAGTTGTGGTTGCCGTCTCATTATCTTAGCCTGCAACACGGCTTCAGCGAAGGCGTTGCGGAGTATTCAGCAGCACGATTTGCCCGAGATTAACAGCAATCTACCTCGTGAGCGTCAGGTCAATGTGCTGGGGGTTATACGTCCCACTGTGGAGGCGGTGCCCTCTATCACCCGTAACGGACATATAGGTATCCTGGCAACACCGGGAACGGTGTCGTCACAGAGTTATGTGATTGAGCTGGAGCATATAGCCGCAGCGTCAGGTCGCAGCCTCACCATCACGCAACAGCCCTGCCCGATGTGGGTGCCTCTCATCGAGGCGGGCGAGCACAACTCCCCGGGAGCTGACTGGTTCGTAAGGCAGTATATTGAGGGTATCTTAGCACTCGATGAGCATATCGACACCTTAGTGCTCGGTTGTACGCATTATCCGCTGCTACTGCCCAAGATTAGTGAGTTGCTTGCCGGTACCGGCATCCGGGTGGTGGCGCAAGGCGGTTTGGTAGCGGATAGTCTGAGCGCTTACCTCATGAGACACACAGAAATAGCACAGGACCTCTCACATGGGAAGTCCTGTACCTATCTCACCACCGAGTCTGCCGATAAATTCAGCACCTCGGCGTCTCTCTTTCTTCATCAGGAAGGCATCATCGCCACAACCGTCACGCTGGCATAAAGGAATGTACGAAGGACAAATGTACGATGTTCAAAGGACAAATGTACGAAGGAGCGCAGCGGTCTGTATTCTTATAATCCGAGACTCTTCTTGATGGCAGGAACGCGGGCCTCAGCCTCAGCGGTGCAACGCTCGTAGTCTGCGCCGGTGAAAGGTTTGCCGATCTCGGTCTTCACAGGTATCTCGAAGTAGAACTTAATCTTCGGCTCTGTGCCGGACGGGCGGACAGACACCTTCAAGCCACCCTCCGTGAAGTACTGGAGTACGTTCGAAGTAGCATGCAGCGGCATGTCGAAATCCGACTCCACCCACTTGCCGTCCTTGAGTTCGCATTGCTTGAGGAGTTTGAAGTCTTTGATCTTAACCACTTTCTCGCCGGCGATCTCTTTGGGCGCGTTAGCGCGGTAGTTCACCATCATCTGCTGTATCTCCTCCGCGCCGGTCTTGCCCGGACGAACGACGTTGATTGTGGTCTCGCGTTGGAAACCGTAGTCAGCGTATATCTTGAGCAGGTAGTCGTAGAGGGTCATGCCGTTATCCTTAGCGTAAGCGGCGATTTCGCAGATGAGACAGATAGCCGAAGGCGAACATTTATCGCGGACAGCATCGTAGGGCAGGAAGCCGAAGGACTCCTCGCCACCGCCGATATATTTACGTTTACCCTCCCACATACGAATGCGGTTGGCAATCCACTTGAAGCCGGTATACTCGTCGGTGAGTGTGACGCCTTGTGCATCGGCAATCTTGCGTATGAGCTCTGATGTCACGATAGTCTTGACGATGAACATATCGTCGCGGAGCTTGCCCAGACGTTTCATGTTATTGATGATGTAGTAGTGGTACATGATATTGGTCTGGTTACCGTTGATGATGACCCACTCGCCTTTGTCGTTACGGCATACGATAGCGATACGGTCGGCATCGGGGTCGGAAGCGATGACGAGGTCAGCGCCAAGCTTGGTGCCGAGTTTCATACCGAGTGTCATGGCCTCAGCGTTCTCTGGGTTGGGGCTTACCACAGTGGGGAAGTTCCCGTCGATGACCATCTGCTCGGGCACTACGTGGATGTTTTGGAATCCCCAGCTACGCAAGCACATGGGTACGATTTGGCGTCCGGCGCCGTGCATGGGGGTGTAAACGATATTGAGGTCCTTCTGTCGGTTGATGGACTCCTGGTCGATGAGCACATCGTGCACAGCCATCATGTAGTCGTAGTCCATCTCTCCGCCGATGATCTCGATGAGGTCCTTGTTAGCGGTCCATTTGACGTCCTCCATGCGCACTTTGTTGACCTCGTCGATGATACCTTGGTCGTGCGGTTGTAGGACCTGGCTACCGTCTTCCCAATAGGCTTTGTAGCCGTTATATTCCTTGGGGTTGTGGCTGGCTGTGACGTTGACGCCTCCCTGGCATTTGAGGTGACGGATGGCGAAACTTACCTCGGGAGTAGGTCTCAGGCTCTCGAAGAGGTATACTTGTATACCGTTAGCGGAGAAGACGTCAGCCACTGTTTCGGCGAACATACGTCCGTTATTCCGGCAGTCATGACCTACCACGACAGCCACGCGTCCGTTCTGCACGTGTTCAAAACCGTTCTCACGTTGCACCTTAAGCAGGTAGTTTGCATAACCTTGTGTAGCCTGTGCTACGATGTATTTGTTCATACGGTTGGTGCCGGGTCCCATGATTCCACGCAGTCCGCCCGTACCGAACTCCAGCGTCCGATAGAAGCTGTCGATAAGTTCAGTCTTATCTTCAGCCGCCATCATTTTCTTCACTTGTGCCTGTGTCTCGGCATCGAAAGGCGCGCGGGTCCATACTTCCGCAGCTGCCATGATTTGTTTTAATTCGTCATTCATGATAGTTTTGGGATTTATTGGGGTTTATAATGTTGTTCATTCATCCTTCATAATTTAGGAAGAGGAAGTCATTGTAAGGGTATCGTTGCACGTGTATAGCTTTGACTCTGTGATAGAGGAGTTGTCGCAGTGCGTCAATATTGTCTTTCTCTTTGGCGGAGATGAAGATGCAGTCGTCCTGTAGTTTAGCCATCCATGTTTTCCGTAATTGGTCGAGCGAAATGTTCTCCCGGGTGGCGGGTGTGAGGTCGTCTTCATCTTTGGGGGTATAGGTAAAAGCGTCAATCTTATTAAAGACGACGATGGTGGGTTTATCCTCCGCGCATATGTCTGCGATGGTTTTCTGCACGACGTTGTATTGTTCTTCGAAGTTAGGATGGCTGATATCGACGACATGCACGAGCAGGTCTGCCTCCCTCACCTCATCCAGCGTGGACTTGAAGCTCTCCACGAGGTGGTGTGGCAACTTACGGATAAAACCGACGGTATCGGTGATGAGGAAGGGCAGGTTGTCGATGGTCATCTTCCTGACCGTAGTATCAAGGGTAGCGAAGAGTTTGTTCTCGGCGAAGACGTCGGATTTGGCGAGCAGGTTCATGAGGGTAGACTTGCCGACGTTGGTATATCCGACGAGTGCGACGCGCACCATTTTGCCGCGGTTCTGCCGTTGTGTTGCCATCTGTTTGTCAATCGCCTTGAGCTGCTCTCGCAGCAGTGCTATTCGTTGTCCGATGATACGTTTGTCTGCTTCTATCTGTGTCTCGCCGGTACCTCTGTTCGTACCGCCCCCTCCTCGTTGTCGGTCGAGGTGGCTCCACATACGAGTGAGTCGTGGCAACATATATTGCAGGTGTGCCATTTCGACCTGTGTTTTGGCGTAGGATGTCTGTGCTCGTTGTAGGAAGATTTCGAGTATGAGGATGGTTCTATCGATCACGCGCACCTCACGTCTGTCCTTAGCGGACTCCCGCCAATTGATTTCCTTCTCGATATTACGCAACTGGCGCGGTGACAGCTCGTCGTCAAAGATGACGAGGTCGATAGGGGTAGAGACGGTTTCACTGACAGAATCCAGGCCGTCCTTCGGACTGCCAGACTGATTTTGTTGGTGCAAAAGAATATACTGTCTGATTTCCTCCAGTTTGCCGCTGCCGACGTAGGTGTTGGTGTCGGGTGAGGTGACTCGTTGTACGAAACGTTTGACGGGCATGATGTCTCTTGTCTGAGCGAGGAAGCTCAGTTCATCGAGATACTCCGAAGTCCGCTCCTCGGGCTGGCTTGGTGTAATCAATCCGACTAAAATAGCGTGTTCCAAATTCAGTTAAATCCTTTCTACGTTTTTATGTTTCGGTTGCAAAGATACAAAGAAAAACGCACACGTGCAAATATTTTTTGCCGTTTATGCGTTTTTTATTTAGAAGGATGTACGATGGGCGATGTACGATGGGCGAATTTAGTGTGCTTCGAGCCAGTTATGTCCGACGCCGCAGTCGGCGATGAGTGGGACGGTGAGGTGGACGGCATTCTCCATCTCGTTCACGACGATAGCGCGGACGGTCTGCACCTGAGAGGCAGGGACGTTGAAGTTCAGTTCGTCGTGCACCTGCATAATCATCTGCGGTTGAACGGGCTGTCCGTTAATCATCTCGCTCGGCATTTGCTTGAGTCGGCGGTGGATAGCGACCATCGCCATCTTGATGATATCGGCCGCAGTGCCCTGGATAGGTGCATTGACGGCGTTACGTTCGGCGAAAGCTCTGACGGTGGCGTTACGGGAGAGTATATCCGGGAGGTATCGTTTACGCCCGAAGAGTGTCTCGACATAGCCGTGCGTACGGGCAAAATCTTTCTGCCGCTCGATGAAATCAATGACACGTGGGAAGGCCGCGAAATAGTCGTCGATGAGTTGTTTAGCCTCCTGACGCGGGCAGTCGAGTTGCTGCGATAGTCCGAAAGCGGAGATGCCGTATATGATACCGAAATTAGCCGTTTTGGCTCGTCGTCGTTGTTCACGTGTGACCTCGCTGAGCGGTACACCGAAGATCTTAGACGCTGTAGCGGCGTGTATATCCTGTCCGCTTCGGAAGGCTTCAAGCAGGTGTGGGTCCTGTGATAAATGCGCCATGAGTCTGAGTTCAATCTGCGAATAGTCGGCACTGACAATCATGCAGCCCGGATCAGGTATGACTGCTCGCCGTATGAGTTGCCCTCGTTCGCTGCGGATAGGCAGGTTCTGCAGGTTAGGGTTGCTGGACGAGAGTCGTCCGGTAGCCGTGACGGTTTGGTTGTAGGTGGTGTGAATCTTGCCCGTGAGGGGATTGATATACCCCGGAAGAGCAGCTATATACGTCGAGATGAGTTTCTTGAGTTCCCGTTGCTCAAGTATCATTCCCACGATGGGGCTCTTGTCCTTGAGTCCCTGTAGCACCTCTTCGGAGGTGGAATAGCGGCCATTGCGAGAGCGTTTAGCCTTGCTATCGAGATGCATCTTGTCGAAGAGTATCTCCCCCACCTGTGCCGGCGAGTTGATATTAAATGTTGTTCCCGCGAGTTCGTAAATCTTCTGTTCGAGAGCCATGAGTTCGATGGTCAGTTCGTTCTCCGCCTGTCCGAGTAGTCCCACGTCGAAACGCACTCCGGCTTTCTCCATATCTCGCAGGACCTCCACGAGCGGCAGTTCCACCTCCTGATAGAGGTTCCACAGAGCGGGGTCTGCCTTGAGTGCCGCCCAGTCGGGTTCGACATAGGGGTTGAATGCCAACTCGGGGTTGAGCAGATAAGCGCAGAGCCGGTTTTCAATAGTGTCAAAATTATTTACGATTTGAGGATGTACGATGTACGATTGACCATTGGGGTCAAAATTATTTACGATTTGAGGATGTACGATGTACGATTGACCATTGGGGTCGTTTGCATTTACCATTTGGTCATTTTCGTCCCTTGCAGATGCGAAGAGATCGAGTTGGAGGAGGTCGGACTTATCGGACTTGTCGGAGGGATTGGACGGTTTGGACTTGTCGGACGGCTTGGACTTGTCGGACGACTTAGAATTATCGGACGATTTGATTTTACGGAGCAATGAGTTGAACTCCAGCTCATGGTAGAGCGTAGCGAGGGCATTGCTGTCCGGCTCTTTCACCGCCAGCAGTGTCTCGTCCAAGTCAAGCGGCACATCGGTCTTGATAGTAGCCAAGAAACGCGAGAAACGTATCATATCCGCCTGACTCTCCACCTTCGTTTTGAGTGCGCCCTTCAGTTCGTCGGTATGAGCCAAGAGGTTGTCGATATCGCCGAATTGCCGGAGCAATGCCACAGCCGTCTTCTCCCCCACTCCCTTGCAGCCGGGAATATTATCGCTGGCGTCCCCCATCAGTCCCAGCAGGTCAATGACCTGTCGCTGGTGGGTCAGACCGTACTTAGCACAGACCTCTTGCGGTCCCATCTGCTCGAAACCGCCCGTATGCCGCGGGCGATAGAGATAGACATGGTCGGTGACCAACTGACCGTAGTCCTTATCGGGTGTAGCCATGAAGACCTCATAGTCCTTTTGCTCCGCCCTACCGGCTACCGTACCGATGACATCATCAGCCTCGTAGCCGGGAACCTCCAGCACGGGTATATTCATTGCGTCGAGCAGCTGCTTGATGACAGGCACCGCCTTGCGAATATCCTCGGGTGTCTCGGGTCGCTGCGCCTTGTATTGCTCGTATGCCTCGTGTCGGAAGGTGGGTCCTTGTGGGTCGAAGGCTACGGCTACATGCGTTGGTTTGACGCGTTTGAGCAGGTCTTCCAGTGTGATGACGAACCCATATATGGCGGACGTATTCTCTCCCTTGGAGTTCATACGCGGCACCTTAATGAAAGCATAGTAGGCACGATAGATCATCGCGTAGGCATCAACAAGCAGTAGTCTATTCATAGTCATTACCATTGTATCGGCTCAAAGCCGTGTTGTTGTAGATATGTGTTTGCTTTGGAGAAGTGTCCGCATCCGATAAATCCTCGGTACGCCGATAGGGGACTGGGGTGCGGAGCTGTGAGCACGAGGTGTCGACGCCGGTCGATGAACTGCCCCTTTCGCTGCGCATAACTGCCCCAGAGCATGAACACGAGGTTCTCACGACGCTCGTTCAGTGCCCGGATAGCGGCATCGGTGAGTTCCTCCCACCCCTTATTCTGATGTGACCCGGGACGATGCGCCTCCACCGTGAGTGTGGCGTTCAGCAGCAGCACGCCCTGCTCGGACCAGTGCTGCAGGTTTCCGCTCGTGGGGATTGGTTTACCGAGGTCACGGTTAAGTTCCTTGTATATATTCTCCAGCGACGGTGGTATAGGTACGCCCTCGTTGACGGAGAAACAGAGTCCATGTGCCTGCCCCACATCGTGGTAGGGGTCCTGACCAATAATAACGACCCGCACCCGGTTAAAGGGGCACGAGTCGAAAGCATTGAAAATAAGTCGGGCGGGAGGGAAACACTGTTTGGTTTGGTATTCGTGTCGCACGAAGGCAGTGAGCAACTCGAAATACGGTTTGTCGAACTCGGGTTGCAAGACCTCTCGCCAACTATTTTCTATCCGGACATTCATCAGTCCACAATAAGCATCGCATCACCGTAATCACCGAACTTATACCCCTCCTTGAGTGCGGTCTTATAGGCATTCATGACCTCGTCATATCCACCGAAGGCGCATACCATCATGAGTTGCGCGGATTCGGGCATATAGAAATTGACGAAGAAAGCGTTAGCCGAGGTGAAGGTATACGGTGGATAGATGAACTTATTCGTCCATCCGTTGAACTCCTTAATCTCCCCGTTCGTACCGACGACATGCTCCAAAGCCCGAATGATCTCGGTACCGACGGCACAAATACGTTTATGCTGACGATGGGCGTTGTTGAACGCCTCGACCAAGGGTTTTTGCAGGATAATCTGCTCGAGGTCGACCTTATGTTTAGTCAGGTCCTCGACCTCAATCTCCTTGAAGTTCCCCAAGGAGACGTGGGAGGTAAGGAAAGCGTGCTCGATACCGTTTATCTCCATACGTTTCACCAACTGTTTGGAGAAATGCAGGTTGGAAGCAGGTGCAGAGACGGCTCCAATCTCGGTGGCAAAGATACTCTGATACCGGTCGACATCCATCTGTCGTACAGCCTCGTTGACATCCTCCCCCTCCTCCAGCATGAACTCCTGACGGAAAGCCTGCTCGAGCTCAGGTTTTAAGGGTCGACGGATATAATGAGGCGTCGGAGTTGTGCCCAAGGCATAGAGTTTATCGACAAACTCGTCGTTGTTATAGTCGGTCAGGAAACGGAACGTACGTCCCCGCGAGGTGGTGTTATCAATCACCTCAGCCACGATATTGGTATCGTCGTCGAAGAAGAGTTTATTGCCAATACGAATCTTTCTTGCAGGTTCGACCAATACGTCCCAGAAACGGTGTTCGTGCTGCAGTTCCCTGAGCAGGAAGACCTCGATAGGCGCCAAGGTCTTCTCCTTCTTGCCATACAGACGAGCCGGGAAGACCCGTGTATTATTGAACACGAACAAGTCTCCTTCGGAGAAATAGTCCACCACATTCTTTACCTGACGATGCTCTATCTCACCCGTATGACGATGTAAGACCAACATGCGGGCATCCTCACGATACAAGGTGGGGAACTGAGCCAACTGCTCTTCCGGTAACTTAAACTTAAACTGACTTAGTTTCATATACTAATTTTTCAAACTGTTCCATATCCATACAATCCTCCACCCGAATATCCCCGACCCCGGTACGACGCAGCGCGATAAGGTGGGCGCCTGAATGAAGTCGTTCGCCTATATCTCGTGCCAAAGCCCGTATATAGGTTCCCTTCGAACATACGATACGCAGCTCCAACTGCATCTTCTCCTTATCAAATCCCAGCACCTCTATCTCATCGATGACAAGCAGTTTGGGTTTAAGCTCCACCTGCTCGCCCTGCCGTGCCAACTTATAGGCTCTCTTTCCGTCCACCTTCACCGCAGAGAACATAGGCGGCACTTGCCACTGTTCCCCGAGAAAAGTGGGGATAACCTCGTCGATCAAAGCACGGTCGATATGCTCCGTGGGATAAGTGGCGTCGATATCCTTCTCCAAGTCAAAGCTGGGAGTTGTTGCCCCGAGTTGCAGCATGGCGACATATTCCTTGGTATCGTACTGGAGTTGCTCGATGAGTTTGGTTTTCTTGCCGGTACAGACCACGACAACCCCCGTTGCCAAAGGGTCCAAAGTGCCGGTATGCCCCACCTTGAGTTTCTTCACACCCAAATGGTGACAGAGTATCCATCGAGCCTTACCCACGACATCAAAACTGGTCCAACGGTAAGGCTTATCAAAAGCCAATATCTCACCCTCAACAAAGTCCATACACGATAGCGAACACTCCCACCAAGCAGCAATAGATAGCGAAATAGATGAGTTTGCTTTGTTTGACGATATTGATCATCCACCGGCATGCAGCACATCCCGTGAGGAAGGCTGCGACAAATCCTACCACCAGTGCCACAGCACTCAGCTGACTAGTTGTCTCACCGCCGAGGAAATCCAAAGCATCCAAGAGTGCCTGCCCGAGGATAGGGACTAACACCATGAGGAAAGAGAACTGCGCTACCTGTTCTTTCTTATTTCCCAAGAGTATACCTGTAGCTATGGTTGTACCGCTACGACTCAGCCCCGGCAACACGGCTAACGCCTGTCCCAAACCGATGATGAAGGAGTCCAGCCAACTGATTTCCTCTTTCTGACGCGGCTTAGCGAAGTGGGCAAAACATAGCAAGGAAGCCGTCAAAAGCAGACAACAGCCCACTACCAAGAGTCCGCTACCGAAGATAGCCTCGACCTGATCCTTGAAGAACATGCCGACGATAAAGACAGGCACCATAGAGAGCAGTATCTTACCCGCATAGACCTTCTCCGCATTCCACGCAGTAGTGGTGAGTGTCCCCTTGAGCAGCCAAGCCACCTCCCGCCAGAGCACAACCAACGTGGAGCACACCGTAGCCGCATGTACCGCCACGTCGAAAAGAAGCATATCGCCTTCGGCAAACTCGACACCCAATAGCGTCTGACCGATAGTGAGATGACCGGATGAGCTGACAGGCAAGAACTCCGTCAGCCCCTGGACAACACCTAACAGTAAAGCCTCCCACCAACTCATTTTTTCCTACCCTTCCACAATATAGCCACTATCATCATCACAAAACCGAAGAGCGAAATCATCGGCCCCACCGTGATACGACGCGTCGAGAAAATATCAGGATTATACTCCGTTGCGCCACTGGGTTCACCCGTCATGAGAGCAAAACCTATCACGATAATACACAGCGAAACGGCAATGAGAATAAGATTGATTTTCGGTAAGTGGAATTTCATTATTTTAATTACTTCTTTAATTCTATATTTGACAGTATTTCTAATGTTGACAGATTGGTGTATATCAGCCGTTCAGCCACTTAAAATGGCTATCGGATTATATCGAATAGACGGTATCCTCCTTCATCCGAATATATCTGCCACAGGTAATCATCGACGTGATGAAGGTGATACAGATACCGAACCCATAAACGACAAGAGCAATGATGCCGAGATTCTGCCACGTATAGTCGAATAAGACAATACCCATTCGATAATGCACATAGTAGACACATCCAGCCAAGACCATCAACGCCAAGGTGGCAGCTATCGTACCCAGCCACATATTCTTAACGACAAACGGCTTCTTAATCATCCATGATGTTGCGCCCACCAAGTCCATCGTACGAATGAGGAAACGTTTAGAATAAATCTGCAGACGAATAGTATTGATAATCAATGCCTCAGCTATCAAGAGCAAGACCAACGCAAAGAGCAGCAAAAGCATGCTGATATCGTTGAAGTTGGTGTTCATCAAGTCCATGAGGTCACGTTGATAACTCACTTTATTGACATAGGGCAAGGCGCGTAATTGCTCAGCCACCACCGCCATGGAGTCTTGGCAGACATATTGCTCCTTCAGGTACACCTCGTATGAGTTGCTCAAGGGGTTATACCCCAAGAACTGCGTCGGGTCCTCACCCAAATAATTAATATGCTCCTGCAACGCCTGGTCAGCCGACACATATTCGTAGTGGTGGCAATAAGGCGAGACAGCAAGCAACGCATTCATACGCCGTACCGCCGTAGAGTCAGCATCTTTATCCAAGAGCACAGTGACCACCACATCCTCCTTCACCCGCTTGAAGAGTGACTGCATAGAGAGCATCAGCACACACTCCAATCCAATTAGGAACAACACCAACGATACCGATATCGTGGTGGTAAGGTACATATTGAGAAAACGACGACGTTTAGCCATAACTATTGTCAAAAAAGGGCAGGTCTGCAGACCTGCCCCGTTTCTTATCTTAGTACTCCCAGAGGTCTTGTTCGAAATTGAGCAACTCCGTGTTTATACGCTTCTGCTCCTTGACAATCTCCTCGCTGGTGAAAGCGTAATCAGGGATGAGTCGGTTGTAGATATTACCCTCACCGATGATATACGATGTGTAAAGATGCTTAGCGAAGAACTCATCGAAGGTCACACGCCTTGTCTCGTTCTGTGACGGTATCACGAACTGTTGTGCCATGTAGGGACGCAAGTCATCAAATGCCACCCAGAAAAGCATTGACTCCAAGAGTGCCGTCGTAATCTGATCAGGCTCCTTCGTCGTAATCTTATCCGACTGCATAGGAGCTATCGCCATCAATTTGGTATGCATACGTGAGGTGTGACGATCAAAGAAGACCAACTCCACCACGAGATACTTCAACTGATTCTTCACGAAAGCCTCGTAGGGATAGAAGTGGAACGACAACTGGTCACTCACAGAGTCGTAGTGGATAAGCATCGCATCCGATTCTGCGATATTGTAGTGGTTTGGATCATCAGAATAGTCAGCGGTCGGGTCATCAGCCAAGAACATAGAGGGTATCATCTCCTTCGACATCGGAGTAGTGAAGTCGGGTTTGAAGAAGTCCATACCTTTTTGATAGATAGGCATACCATCCACGATAGCATCTACAATCACCTTGAACAAACTACGATAGTCCGGATCGTCGTATCGAGTCGGGAAATAGAGTTGGTAATTCTGTTTGTAGCGCATGTCGATAATACGATAAACATAGCGCGACCAAATCACATCATCCTGACGGTGAGATACGTTGATAATCGTATCGCGAGCCTCACTATACTCACGCGACTGAATACGAGCCATACCTTTCGAGTCGAAGAAAGGATTCTCCAGATGTTGCGCAGAGAGTGACGCAATCATAGCGACGAGCAAACCGGCAATAACACAGATTCTTTTCATATAGTATACACGATTTAATTCAGGGTCAAGGGGATAGGACTCAGACGAGTATCCTTACCATCGGGACCTTTAGCGTGCACATCGGCAATAACGACCATCGCACCTTTCTTGAGTTTACCCAGTTGATCCAATTGTTGCTTCGTAAATTTATCACCTCTCGCCTCGGTAAGCACACCATTAATGTTCACCTTGAACGAAGTTATCTTATAGGGAAGGTCGAGCAAGCCGTCGGGGCCATAGCTGGCGATTACCGTAGCGTTCGAATTGAGCAGTGCGCCACGAGATATGTTACCCTCGGAGTACTCCGTCTCACCCGATTTGAAATATGCACCCGGCTTGGGGAGAGCCTTCACGCGGTACGTCTGGCTACCCATTTGTTGTACCTTACCCTCCATCTCAGCAGCGACAGAGATAGTGACGGACTTGGAGCCGTCACCCGGCTTGATGATCCAGAAAGCGCCACGACGTGATACAGCAGCACCGTTCACTGTCACTTTCACCTTCTCGTTGCTCACACCGGGGACCGAGATAGAGAACTGGTTCTCGTAACCACGGTACATGATATTGAGGTCCGTATTGGAGATAGTCACACTGGGTTCACCCACGGTGTACTCGCTTTCGAAATCGAGGTATTGCATCTCACCCAAGTTGCTCAAATAGGCGATTTGACCTTTGAACTTCTTCACACCATTACCGGTAGCTACTATCTCGTAGAGTCCTTCGTCATTGATACGCTGACCGTCGATATAATACTCGGGACGTTGAGTCGAGTCGACTGCAGCAAGAATAATCTTTGCGCTGTACTTACTACCACGAATCACGTAGTCAGACTTAGGAATTACGTACGCATTAAGTTTGTTCACACGGAGGTCACTGGCATCTGTTCCCGCCATGAGGAATTGCACTACCTTACCCTCATATGCACGTACGTCGTTCTGCAGTTTGGTCAGCACCGTGATCGAGGCGCACATAGGCATTTCGTGGAAGATACCTTCTTCCCAAGATATCTCTTCACCCTCAGCATTGTGTGCATTTCCCGTAGCGAACATGGCATCAATCTCACGGCCCATCATCGTAGAGTCATTTTGACCTGCCACCTCTTTCAGGAAGTTACGGTAGTCAATAATGTGCTGTTTCAACACCTCACCATGACCTTCCTTCAGACCATATTGGTGAGGAATGTTCGTATCGTCCTGCTTACCGATTTGGCTCACCTTGGCATTAGCTACGGCTTTCTTTCCGTCCACCATACGTACCATCTCGTCCTTGAAGTTCTGTATATAGAAATATATAGAATCAGACTGAGCTTTCACCTGCATGGCTTTGTCATACCATTCCTGAGTCTTCTCGGGGTTCTGGTCCAATGCGGCTTTGAAGTTGCGATAGATTGCCTCATTACTACCTTCTGTGGTAGCAATGGTAGCGTGCAAGCTATCGTCCACCTGCATGTAACCGTTCATAATGGCTGCACTGACGTTAAGCGCCAACATGGCGGTTAACACCAAGTACATCATACCAATCATTTTTTGTCTCGGGGTTTCCGGACAGTTTTTTGCTCCACCCATGATTTCTCAATGTTTAGTGTTTAATACTTGAGTCAATAGGATTTAATTGAGAGCGGTCAACATGTTACCATATACCTTGTTCAGGTCAGCCACCTGTTGAGCTAATTTCTTTGTAGCCTCTTCGTATGCAGCTTGAGCTTTCATTGCTTCAGCAGCAGCCAGAGCCATCTTCTCTGCATTAGATGCCATTGAGCCTACATGCTGAGCAGCCTGTGCCACCTGTTGAGCTTGAGCCTTATAGGTATCGGCTTGACTTTGGAGCGAATTGATTTGCAGTTCGTAGATAGAATTGAGCGAGCCTAATTTCTGACCAATAGCTTCCACGTTTTTCTGGTATGCATTCGTACCGGCAGCCACATTCTGCATACCTGCAACCACATTGGTGTAAGCGACACCCAGTTCCTCGTTCTTCTGACCAAGGGCTTGTGCGCTGGCAGCGAACTTACCAGCAGCCGTAGCAGCCAATTCAGCGTTCTCACTCAGCTTAGAAGTAGAGGTAGCGACCTTACCCAGTTCGGAAAGTTGACCTGCCGTTTTAGCCAAATCAGCGATACCGCCTTTGAGTGCATCCATATCCTTGTCAGTCAAAGCAGGCACATTTGCCTTTGAAGCTCCGGCAGAAGCACCGCCTTCCATTCCGGCACCCAGTAAAGTAGGAGCGGCTTGCAGTTGTGCTTTCTCAATACGGTCGTCCGGAGAACCGAACTCCAATAGCTGCGGGAATACGTTACCCCAGTGATACTCCTCGTGCGGAGCCTCGAGCACACCTATCATAAAGAGGAATGCCTCTGTCATCATACCCGCGGTCAACACAATACCGGCACCGGGCCAGTGCATAATCTTAAAGAGCGCACCAATAATAACGACGGATGCACCTAACGAATAAACGATGTTTACAACGTTCTTTCCTTGGTACGAATGGTACCAATGCATGAAGCCACCTTCTTTCTTTTCTGTAGCCATAATAGTAAGACTTTAGTTATAGTTAATGATTTTGTTATTTTTTTCTTTCTTTGTGGTGTTAAGTTGCGCCTTTTATTCTCCAATATAAGCACGTACGCAACGGAAACCGATATAGGGGCGGCTCTCGTACTGAAACTCATAGGAACGGACACCGCATTGCAGATAGTAACTGATATCCTTCCAACTTCCGCCCTTCACCACCTTACGTTTCAAGATATCGGGGTCATCCTTACGAGCCATGTAGGAATAATCAGGGTTCAAGTCGTGTACAGCAGTATTTGAAGAAGACTGATAAACGGATGCCGTCCACTCTGCCACGTTTCCAGCCATATCAAACAGACCAAAATCGTTCGGGCGGAACTGGGCTACACGCATCGTAGAGGTTCCGGTATCATCATTATATCCACCACGATAGGGCTTGAAGTTAGCGAAGAAACAGCCCTTGCTATCACGCGCATAGTTACCTCCCCAAGGATAAGTTGCCATCTTACGTCCGCCACGTGCTGCATATTCCCACTGAGCCTCAGTCGGGAGACGGTAATCCTGAGCACGCATGCTGGCATGCGTATTAAAGAACATTGTACGCCAATTGCAGAAAGCGTGTGCTTGCTCCCATGTCACACCCACAACCGGATACTCCAAATAGCCGGGGTGAGAGAAATAGAGCAAGAGCATCGGGTCATTAAACGAATATTGGAAATCACGCACCCAGCACAAGGTATCCGGATAAATACAGATAATCTTGTGAGTCAAGAGGTCCTTTGGCTCAATCAACGGACGATAGATAGTACTGTCCTTGATGCCACCGTTCTCCATAATCCAGAAACTATCCACACGTGCCGTAGCTCCCGGAGGATAAAGACCCTGCGTTACATCGAATTTCTTACTCAAATCGATTGCCTCATCATAGTTTATCCAACTATAACGATAATGCAGTGCATTCACACGGAGTGTGCCATCAGCGAAGAACATCGGCTCCAAAGCCTCACGTACCTCTTCCTCCTTGCTATTCCAAGGAATTTTCTTATTCCAGTTGATTCGGAAATTCTCCTCATCAAACTCCTCGTCCTTAGGTTGAATAGCATAGTCCGTCATTCCGGCATTCACCAAATGGGTGAGGGCGATAGAGTCACGCACCCACTTCACGAACTGTTTGTACTCATTGTTCGTGATCTCTGTCTCATCCATCCAGAAAGCTTCTACGGTTGCCATCATGATATTATCCGGCTGTTCAAAAACAGCGGATTGGGTATTAGCGCCCATCATGAAGGAGCCTTTCTTAATGAATACCATGCCATAAGGATTAGCTTCCTTGAAGTTACCGGCATTGCTCACACCGACCAACTCTCCGGCAGGGCCGTTACAACTTGCAAGAGCAAGTGTTACCGCAATCGCCAATGGCAGAATCTTAGTTACTTTCATATTCGTTTTTCACTTAATGTTCAACGTTACTTTCAGGTATCTATACCTTATATATTATCTATAGGTAGCGTACACTCTTATAGCGGTTGGTACGCTTAGGTTTCAATATATTAAATCCGTATGCGAGATATATCTCATGGTTACCTGCACTTTCCAGCATCAGTTTGTTATGCGGTATCTCGAATGTATATCCGAGTTGCAATCCCGAGATAATCTCCACACCCAACAGGATATTTACGCTTCCGGCTATGCGGTATCCCAATCCCCAACTATACCGGTCTTTGTAGAGGCAGAGCATAGTCAAGTTCACATCCCATGAGCGGAAGTCTGACATCACCATCGCGGAGGGCTTCAACACCCAATCACGATGATTCTTGAGTCGCCAGTTATATCCTCCGCTCACATACATAGTTCCGACCAGTGTGACCTCCGATTTCTCATCCCAATCGACTTTAGGTCGTGTGACGTGCGAGTAACTGGCATCTACCCACCAAGTAGGTGTAGCATACCGGATTCCCAATCCCATATCAAACTTCATTCCCGATTTACTGCCGGTCGGGATAGCCTCGTCACTGGACGAAATAACATATCCGTCTGCGCCACTTCCTGTTATCAATCCTTCCAGGTCTTTAAGGTTGACACTATCTCCCTTAAAACCCACATTGACAAACCCCAAGTCTACACCGATGCTTAAATATCCATTCCCCAATTTCTGACGATAGGTATACTGAGCATGCAAGGCTTGATTGGTGAACAAACCGAATCGGTCATTCAGGAATCGTATACCGGCACCATGTCGAGTTTTGCCTATGACAAAGGGCGAACTGAATGAGAAGTAGGTTACCATGGGAGCATTCTGCATGCCTATATATTGCATACGGTGCATACCCGCCACCTTCATCAAGTCGCCTTCTCCCGCCGCCGCAGGATTATAGGCAGTTGGTATATACATATATTGTCCTATCTGGGGATCAAACTGTGCCGACACACGAATGGCACAGAGTATCACTACAATCAGAACAACATATCGTTTCACATTCTTTGTTTTCTTGTTTTCAACTTGCGAGGTTACATAGGGCTCGCATTCCCTCTTTAGTACTCCTCTTCGTCGAAGAAGAAATCATCTTTGGTCGGATAATCGGGCCAGATATCCTCAATACACTCGTATACCTCGTCCTCATCCTCCAACTCCTGAAGATTCTCAATGACCTCCATAGGAGCTCCGATACGATTGGCATAGTCCAACAACTCCTCTTTGGTTGCAGGCCATGGAGCATCCTCTATTTTTGAAGCCAATTCTAATGTCCAATACATAATTCCAAGTTAATGTTAGTAGGTTAGTAAATCCGTTGTATTTATTACTTTTTTATCTTAATATTTACACATAATTCCATACTAAAATCTATCGCTATTGCGCGACAATCCCGCCCTTTTAGGGGCTTTTAATCGAAATTATCGCGCAAAAGTAGTAAAAACTTTCGATTCATGCAAACTTTTTTGCGATTATTTTACATTTTTATGCGTTTTTTTTGCAAAGTCGACCTTACAAAATCATTTTTTCAGGCCAACAAGTTCATTTTACCCATTTTTCACCAATCTTGCCTTCTCGCTGACATAACGTTCGCGATACAACAAAAAAATAATCCGAAAGGCGATTCAAAAAGGGCAAAATAGTAACATTTTGATTTTCCGATTTTTCACATTCTAATTGGCACTTTAGTACACGTCTTTCCAACCTGCGGGTTATCGTCCGACAAACATGACTGAGAGCGACTGCCCGTGACCCGGTCGGCAATAGAAACGAACGGTTCTCGGGTAAGACCGCCTGCTGCTCATCAATCCACCCTTCTAAATGTGCGATATCATTATTCATTATCCATTCGCCCTCAGCACCGGCAAGAGCAGCTCCTATATTAAAGAGTTTATTCTGCACCCAGCGTAATTGCTCATCTATATCATCAGGCAGAACCTCCGCACGGAGCAAACCGACAAAACTATTCAACTCATCGGCTGTGCCATAGGCCTCCAATCGACTGTCTGTCTTGTGCACACGCTGTCCCCCACATAGGGATGTCATACCCTTGTCACCTGTTTTGGTATATATTTTCATAGGATTATGTAGTTAGTATCGCAATCGATAGTGACGGCGAAGATAATGTTCATCAAAAAATAGTATTCCGAAGTCAAAAAGGTCAAAACTACTGGTGACCCATTCATGATGTTTGATACGCCACCACGCCCTATCCATATCGGGAGAACAGTGAATATCATCAATCACCATCATTGTCTTTTCCCCGACTA
>CAMHEP010000009.1 GCA_946184195.1 uncultured Bacteroidales bacterium
CATCCCATAACAAGCTCACACGGTCTTTATCGGTTACCACCGTGGCTCTGTAGAGTGGACCACGATGCAGATTAAACGGGGCAACATATTGGCTCATCAATTGCTCTACGCTACCGGATACTAACTCTACTCTCGCTGTGGTATCGTCGTTCAGTACCTGCACCACTTCAACACCGCTATTGTCGAAATGACAACTCAGTAGTGGGTGAGCGTCAATAGCATGACGAACAGCATCTGCTACCTCATCTGCCTGCACACCCTCGGGAAAAGTCACACGCGTTGGTACATTATAGGTAGTAGCCTCTGCGTCTTTGAGACACTCATAGTACACTCCCAACTGAGCATTGCTCAACGGAGCAGACTGAATAGGTACATGCTTCTTCGAATTATCGGTTTTCTCACTTTCATCCTGAGAATGGGTTGACGACTCCATCCACGTTGTCAATATGGCATTCTCAATATCCTGCAAGCATTGTTTACCCAATGTCTTACTATCCAACGTCACACCATAACGCTTGAATACCTGCATGGCGAGACGTATACCCGATATAGACGATAATCCGGCATAAGCCAACGGGGTGGTGATACCAAAGCCGGAGTTTCCCACCATCGCTGCTACCATCAACATAAGTTCCTCTTCCAGCTTATTCAGTGGAGTTTGTATGGTTTCCGGAGCGCCACCCGCACCGCTTTGATTCTCGTCAATAGATGGTTTAGGCAAATGACGTTTATCCACTTTCTGATTCACATTGAGTGGTATCTCATCTATCTGCATCGTCACCGCCGGCACCATGTAAGGTGGTTTGTCTGCCGCTATGAAGGCATTCAGAGCTGCTATATCTATCTTCTCCTGAGCTACGATATAGGCACACAACGCCTTACCTCCTGCCTCAAGGTCAAAGGCCTGTACGGTCACATTACTGATACCGGGATACGAACGAATAATGGCTTCCACCTCTTTTAGTTCTATGCGGAAACCTCGTATCTTCACCTGACCATCCTTCCTACCTACAAACTCTATTTCTCCATCCTCCCGATAGCGTACAATATCACCCGTTCTGTACACACACGCATAATCACCCTGCTCAAAGGGATTCTTGATAAACGCTTGTGCCGTCTTATCAGGCTGATTGAGATAACCTCCACTCACCTGGGCACCGGCTGCCCATAATTCGCCGGCGGCACCCATCGGCACACGCTGACCGGCTTTGTTGACCACATAGAGATGCGTATTGGCTGTCGCATGACCTATAGGAATATTCCGCTCGTTCCTTTGTACCTCATAATAGCTGACGAAGATGGTACATTCCGTCGGACCATATCCATTCACCAGTTTATAGGATGGCGGAGTAAGACTTACCATCTTCTCTCCTCCGGTAATGAGATATCTGAGGCCTTTCACCTCGGGAAACTCTGACGCCATCTGCACCGCCACCTGCGTGGTCATAAAACCGTGAGTAATTGCATGTTTCTCATAGAAATCCTTCACCGCTATTAAGTCAAGACGAGTATCCTCATCAATCACATAGAGTGCAGCTCCGGCAGTCAGAGTAGGATACATGTCCAGCATGTTCGCGTCAAAACCATAGCTGGCATATGCGGCACAACGGCAAGAGCTGTCCAGACTCATCTCATGAGTATACCAAGTACAAAAAGCTACCAAATTACTATGTAGCAATCTCACACCTTTAGGTACACCTGTCGAACCGGAAGTATAGAGCAACGTAAAGAGGCTATCTGCATGTAATCCATGAGCCTCTGGGTGTTTGTTCTCCCTTGGCATACCCTCTATTTCTTCGATAGTCAGCACCTCACCTGTATACTCCCCCACTTTTCCCCTAAGATCCTGATGGCATATTAACAGCCGACTATCAGCATCTTTCACCATGAAATTGAGTCGTTCTTCTGGGTAGTTCGGATCTAACGGCTGATATGCACACCCCGCCTTCAAAGCAGCCACAGATGCTATCAGCATCCATTCGCTTCTATGTATCAAGATACTTACCGTTGCTTCTCCGCCTGAAGGGCAAATCTCTTGGATACGGCAAGCTATTGCATCGCTCAATACCCCCATTTCGCGGTAAGTATATTCTCTATCGCCACATACTATACACGGACGATCTGCATATAATCTCTCGGACTGCCGGATGAGGTCTACCATCGTAGTTTCCCTATCAAACTGCCATGTTTCTGGGTTCAGACGGTTGAGCCACTGCTCCTGTTGATGTTCTATGGGGCAAATATCTCCAACCCGGCTGACTCCCTTACCAAGGCTCGTCAATATGGCACCATAAGATGCAGCCATTCCGTCAATCATTGTTTCACTATAAGCACTGCTCTCATAGGCAATACGTAGCGAATATTGATTTTGCTCTGCTATAAAGAGTTCCACCGTTAACTGCATACCGGCAGGTGCTACACGCAGGTCTTCAGGTACGATAGTTAATCCTCCGATAGTCATCGTACCCGGCACAGCACCTACTACCGAGCCATGGAAACCGAATAATACATCATTCCTAACGCCGGACTCTTCATGTGCATCGCTCAGTGAGTAGTAGTGGTATTGCCGCTGTCGTTTCACCTGCTCTTGCATATCATAAAGCCATTCGCCCACCTCTTTCTTCGGCTCACAACTAACCATATTCGGCATCGTATGCACCATCATGGCATACGTATATCGGCTCTCCTCGTCTCGACCATGGTATATAGTGGAGAAAGAAGCCTTATCCTCGGCAGTATAATTACTCAATAGCAAGCCGAAGGCTGATGTCACCACAATGTTTTCTTTCACACCGTATTGGTCGGCTGTTGCCAACACCGCTTTTCTATCCGCACACAGCGTATATAACTTCTCTACCATTCCGGTTCGGCCGGTATCAGTTGCACTCACGATAGGCAAACTCTCTGTTTCGGCAGCATCGGCGAATGTTTGGATGTACCACTCGCGTGCTTCTTGCCAAGCCTTGCCGCTCGGATCACGCAATACTTGCTCACGTTCCGCTACGGCCGCACCATCAATGGGCTCCGCTACTAATGTTTTTTCGTCGTACGCATCACGAATAGCGTCCATCATCAAGTTCAACGTCGTGCCATCAGCCAAGAGATGGTGGATATCCATGTACAGATATCGTTCCCCTGCTTGGTCATAATACAACTCCATACGGATGAGTCGTTCTGCCCCGGTATCCATAGCGATAGCAAAAGTATCCCTCACCTCATCCATAGATTGTATCTGTTTTTCCACTACAATAGGAGTGGGCAAAGGCGTTACCATCCGCACCTCACCATCTATCATCTCCACATGACTCAACAGATAAGGATGTGCCATCACTACGCTATCCAACGCTTTTTTCAGTCGAACAGTGTCTACCTCTTTCGGCAGATGATATAGAAATGCTAATTGATAGTTCCCTGAGTGCTTGCTTCCGGGAGCAATAGACTGACAAGCATAGTAGATGCCCATTTGACTTTGGCTCAGCGGGCTATACGTCATGGTGTTAGAGATGTTTTTCATCGTGATATTTACTTTTTACCTCTGCAAAGTTACACTTTTTTTTGTATTCTGCAAAATTTTTCTTACCTTTGCATCCGAAAATAATGTACTTTGTTTTCTCATTGCCCTATGAATGTCTCATCCTTTCGTCAACGTCTACAGCAACCACCCTTGTGGTTATGTCTGGTTTTGGATGCCGTAGGTTGTTTGAGTTACATCGTGCCTACGTGGGGCGAATATATTGATATTGCTTGGGCTCCTATTGCCGCATTGCTCTTTTATCTCGCCTTTGGGGGAAAGACAGGTAAGATAGGAGCCGCACTCACCTTAGTGGAGGAGGCACTGCCCTTCACTGACTTCATCCCTATGTTCACTATCGGCTACTTAGTTCGCCGTTTCGAACAACAATAATCGAAAAAAGGTCTATTACTGATCTACATCTGCAGCCGGCACAAAATCTATTTGCACCTTATTGATATCCGCGCGAGAAACACGTATACGGATAGGATCGCCCAGTGTAAATGTTTTACCGGAGCGTTCACCTATAAGGCGATAGTTCTTCTCGTCGTATAGCATATAGTCATCCTTGACTACGTCGCTGATATGAATAAGTCCTTCGGTACGCGTTGCATCCAATCGGACAAACAGACCAAAGTCGGTGACACCGGATATATGTCCATCGAACTCTTCACCAAGATGATCATGTATCCACATGGTTTGGAAGAGCTTGATACTATCACGTTCAGCCTGCTGGGCTTGCTGTTCCATCTCAGAACAATGCTCACATGCTTCCTCCAGTTGCTCGGGGGGAAGCGATGCCTCCTTGCCCGATAGTACATATTTATCCAGAAGGCGATGTACCATCATGTCGGGATAGCGACGAATAGGTGACGTGAAATGCGTGTAATGGCTGAAAGCCAATCCGTAGTGACCGATATTCTTCGTCGAATAGACCGCTTTCGCCATCGCCCGTACGGTGAGCATATCCAGCACCTCGGTAGTCACTGCATTTTGGGTCTCCTTTTTCATACGACGCTCAAACTTATGTAGCGCTGTAAGTTTCTCCTCGTCGGGTTTGTCGTGCACACGATATACGAATGGTTTATCTCCCACATGTTTTGCTACCGTGCGATTAGCCAAGAGCATAAACTCCTCTATCAAATGGTTAGCTTCCATGGGGTGCTCAAACCATATTTCCACAGGATGACCATGTTCATCAAGACGAAAACGCACCTCATCTTGCTCTATATCCAAAGCTCCTGCTTGCATTCTTCGCCCACGAAGTAATTGGGCGAAATGATTAAGTTGTTTCAAAGCAGTCGCTAAGTCAGACAAATCATCTGCATTATCTAAAAGGGCCTGCGCTTGACCGTAAGTTAGGCGTTTATTTGAGCATATGACGGTGCGGCAAATCTTATATTTTTCAACCTCACCATCCGTATTCATTGTAAAAATCACCGACATACAGAGTTTGTCTTCATCCTGACGCAACGAGCATAAAACATTGCATAGCTCCTCCGGTAACATCGGCTGAACTCGGTCTACTAAATATACACTCGTACCACGGCGGTAGGCCTCATTGTCTATATCTGAACCGGGATGTACATAGTAGGTGACATCTGCGATATGGACACCCACTTGATATCTTCCGTCTTCCAAGGCTAAAAACGAAAGAGCATCATCAAAATCCTTTGCATCATCCGGATCAATAGTGAAAGTCAAGACATCACGCATGTCCCGACGTCGTAATATCTCTTGCTGACTAATCTGTTTCATGATGGTATCATTTCCGTACTCGCCAATAGAGTACCATGCCGATAGCGGTAAAGACTATATTGGGCAACCATACTGCCATGAATGGCGACATAACGCCTCCAACGGACAAGGTGGTACTGGTTGTTGAAAAAAGTATATAAAGCGCTGCCAAGGTGACTCCTATTCCGAGATTCTTACCCATACCGCCACGCACCTTTTTCGACGATAGGGTAACTCCCAGCAACGTCATAACAAACACACCCACCGGACTCGCCCAACGTTTCCACCATTCGGTCTCAAAAGGTTTAAGCTCCCCTGTACCACGTTCACGCTGCTTGTCAATATAGGCCTTCAGTTCGGGATTAGTCATAATAGGTGCATCCTCGGCAGAGATAAACAACTCATCGGGTTGCATGGGGATAATGGTATCCAGCCGTTTCCCGATAGACATTTCTTCCCTCAATCCTTCGAAACGACGACGTGTATAATCCTCTAACGTCCAATTGTATGCCGAGTCATAACGTATGCGTTCCGCTGTTATACGTTGAGTGAGGAGTTTGCCTTCGAAGTGCTCCAAACTGGCACGATATCCCATCTTCGTGCGTTTCTGATAACTCTCAATATAGAGTATCGTTCCGGGTTCTACCACCATCTGAACATTGCGCACATATTCCACAGAGCGATGGTCGATATATTTCCACTCGAACTCCAGCAATTTCTGTGACGAACGGGGGATAACATAACCGGTGAGCCACAGACTCAACACAAAGAGAAAGGTAGCCGCAACTGCATAGGGACGCATCAGGCGTTCATAACTCACACCGGCTGCCATCATCGCAATAATCTCGCTATTGCCGGCTAATTTGCTCGTGAAGAAGATGACGGAAATGAATATAAAGAGCTGACTGAACATGTTGAGATAATAGGGTACAAAATTTAAGTAATATCCCCATACTATCTCACTCATCGTGGCATCGGAGTCCATGAAATCACCCAGTTTCTCAGTGATATCAAACACGATTGCCACACCCATGATGAGAACTATACTCAGAAAGTAGGTGCTGAGAAATTTAATGATAATATACCAGTCCAGCCGTTTGAGCATGTTTGCTTTACATAAGCGGCTTACAGCCGCGTCATAATTTGCGGAAGAATAGCCTCCTTCCATGCATGGAAGTCACCATCCAATATATGCTTACGTGCCTCACCGACCAACTCAAGGTAGAAACATAGATTGTGGATACTCAGAATCTCCAACCCAAGCATCTCCTGGGCATGAATCAGGTGACGGACATAGGCTCGGGTGTACTCGTGGTCTACATAACTGCTACCCGTGGGATCAAGTTCAGTAAAATCGTTCTCCCATTTACGGTTACGCATATTCATCACTCCCTGCCATGTGAATATCATTCCGTTCCGTCCATTACGGGTCGGCATCACGCAGTCGAACATATCCACACCGCGATCGATGCCTTCCAGAATATTCCAAGGGGTACCAACGCCCATGAGGTAACGTGGCTTGTCCGTCGGTAATATATCATTGACAACTTCTATCATCTCGTACATCATCTCCGTCGGTTCGCCCACGGCTAATCCGCCGATAGCGTAACCGTCCCGATTGAGATCACGAAGTCGTTTAGCAGCTTCCTGTCTAAGGTCCGAATAGACACAACCTTGCACAATAGGGAAAAGGTGTTGTTGATAGCCGTATAGATTGTCCGTGGCATCGAAACGGGCTATACAGCGATCAAGCCAACGATGGGTCCGATCCATGGAAGCACGAGCGTAAGTACGGTCTGCCGTTCCCGGACAACACTCATCAAACGCCATCATGATATCGGCGCCTATCTCACGCTCTATATCCATCACCGATTCCGGAGTGAACATCAACTTGCGACCATCAATGTGACTGGAGAAACGAACCCCGTCCTCGGTCATCTTACGAATGTCGGTAAGGGAGAATACCTGATAGCCGCCGGAATCGGTCAAGATGGGACGATCCCAGCCTTCGAATTTATGCAAGCCGCCGGCCTCGCGCAATATCTGAGTTCCCGGACGGAGATAAAGGTGATACGTGTTACCCAAGATAATCTGAGCATGTATGTCGTCTTTCAGGTCGCGCTTATGTACACCTTTGACTGTGCCTACCGTTCCCACCGGCATAAAGATTGGTGTCTGTATATCGCCATGGTCGGTATGAACAATACCGGCACGGGCACCAACGGATTGAGCAGGAGATTGTAGTTCAAAAAAACTCATTGTCTGATGGCGAACGATTATAGATGATTATTCGTCGGGAAAACAATGGCAGGACGGAAGGAACGCTGTTCTTCCTCACTCATGAGCGCATAAGCCATGATAATCACAGTATCCCCCACATGGACACGCAACGCTGCGGCCCCGTTCATACAGATACACCCGCTACCGCGTTTACCCGGGATAACATACGTCTCCAAGCGTTCTCCGTTCGTATTGTCCACCACTTGCACCTTTTCGCCACTCACGATATGAGCCGCATCCATCAGTTCCTCGTCAATGGTGATACTGCCAATATAGTCCACATTGGCCTCCGTCACTTGTACGCGATGAATCTTTGATTTCAGTATTTGCAGAAACATAATCTTATCTATTAGCGCGTTTACGCTCAAGTTCGTCCAATATAATCTTGCGGATACGCATCGCATGAGGTGTCACCTCGACGTACTCGTCCACCTTGATATACTCCAGTGCTTCTTCCAATGAGAACTTTACTGCCGGTGGCAAAACGGCCTTGTCATCGGCTGATTTGGAACGCATGTTAGTCAGGTTCTTTGCCTTAATCACATTGATGACTATATCACCTTCTTTAGCGTTTTCGCCGACAACCTGTCCTGCGTATACTTCTTCTTGAGGTTCGATGAAGAAGCGCCCGCGATCTTGCAGTTTATCCAATGCATAGGCAGAAGCCGTACCACTCTCCATCGCAATGAGCGAACCATTGATACGGGTCGGCATGTCTCCTTTATAGGGTTGGAACTCCAAGAATCGGTGAGCCATAATAGCCTCACCGGCACTCACGTTCATCACATAGGTTCGCATTCCGATAATACCACGGCTCGGAATAGTAAACTCCAGTTGAACACGGTCATTCACCAATTCCATCTTCGTCATCTCACCCTTGTGTATAGTGACAAACTCAATAATCTTACCGCTGCATTCTTCTGGAGTATTGACAGTCAGTTGCTCCACAGGTTCACATTTCACACCGTCTATCTCCTTGATGATAACTTGAGGCTGACCAACCTGCAACTCGTAGCCCTCGCGACGCATCGTCTCTATGAGCACACTCAAGTGCAGGACACCGCGACCAAACACCGTCCACGACGAATCACCGCTATTTTGCTCCACACGGAGGGCAAGATTCTTCTCCAACTCTTTCTTCAGGCGGTCGTAGATATGACGGCTGGTCACATACTTTCCGTCCTTACCGAAGAAAGGACTGTCGTTAATTGTGAACACCATCGACATCGTGGGTTCATCGATGGCAATAGGCTTAAGCGGTTCTGGGTTTTCTGCATCGCAGATAGTATCTCCGATCTCAAATCCCTCGATACCTATCAAGGCACATATATCACCGCTGCTCACAGCATCGGTCTTCACATGACCCATACCGCTGAACGTGTGCAATTCCTTAATTTTTGTACGTACTTTGGTTCCGTCTTTCTTAAAGAGCGTCACCTGTTGACCGTCACGCAATGTGCCACGATGAACACGTCCCACGGCGATACGTCCCACATAGGGATTGTAGTCAAGACTCGTGATAAGCAACTGCGGTGTCCCCTCCAGAACCTCCGGTTCGGGGATATACTCTATGATTGCATCCATCAGGGCTGTGATGTCTGTAGTAGGCTTATGCCAGTCCGTGGACATCCACCCGTTCTTGGCTGAACCATATATGGTCTGGAAATCCAACTGGTCGTCCGTCGCATCAAGGTTGACCATCAGGTCAAAAACAGCCTCTTGCACCTCATCCGGACGGCAGTTAAGTTTATCTACCTTGTTGATAACAAGGATTGGCTTAAGATTAAGCTCCAATGCCTTCTGGAGCACAAAACGCGTCTGCGGCATCGGACCCTCAAAAGCATCCACAAGCAACAGCACACCGTCTGCCATATTCAGCACGCGCTCCACCTCCCCACCGAAGTCGGCGTGACCCGGAGTGTCGATGATGTTAATCTTGTAACCCTTGTAGTCAATACTTACGTTCTTTGCCAAGATGGTAATGCCACGTTCACGCTCCAAGTCGTTGTTATCCAATATCAGTTCTTTGTTCTCTACGCCTTCCTGGCGGCTCTCTTTCACCACCTGAGCGGTGTAGAGCATCTTGTCCACGAGGGTGGTCTTACCATGATCCACGTGGGCGATAATAGCTATATTTCGTATTTTTTGCATAATCTTTTTTTTACCTCCTGCCCGACCGATTACTCCAACTCGGCCGACGGGTCCGACTTGTCTACCCTTCTGATTACTCCTACCTAACCGATTGGTCCGACTTGTCTACCCTTCTGATTACTCCTACCTAACCGATTGGTCCGCCGTACCTGACACGGCTGACTCAGACAAGCCTGCAAAATTACAACTTTTTCGCGAAATACGCAAATAAAAGTTTATTTTGCAGCAACTCTATGGTATTTGTACCACTTCGATGCCGGCGCGTTGTAGCAAATACAATCCGTCCCGTATCCGGTAGTCCTCCTTGTACACAACGCGTTTAATCCCTGATTGAATAATCAGTTTTGAACACTCCATACATGGCAAGGTCGTCACATAAAGCGTCGCACCGTCGGAGGAGTTGTTACTGCGAGCCACTTTCGTGATTGCGTTCGCTTCGGCATGAAGCACATAGGGTTTGCTCACGTTATTCTCGTCCTCGCACACATTCTCAAAACCGGAGGGAGTACCATTGTAACCGTCGCTGATAATCATCTTGTCCTTAACCAGCAGTGCACCTACTTTGCGGCGCTCGCAATAACTGTTCTCTGCCCATGTAGAGGCCATTCGGAGATACATGTAGTCGCGTTGGTGTTGTTTTTCGTTCATATTCACCATTATTTCTAACTAATATTTTCGTTCACACACCCCATTTCCCAACTAATGCTTTCGTTCACACACCCCATTCCCCAACGAATGCTTTCATTCACACACCCCATTTCCCAACGAATGCTTTCGTTCACACACCCCATTTCCCAACGAATGCTTTCGTTCACACACCCCATTTTCCAACGAACGTTTATCGGTCACTTATTATTATTTCTAACATTTGGTTTGAGTGTGATACTCTCTTTTTGTATATTACGGCAACAAAGGTACTACAAAAAATCCAATTATGCAAGATTTGCAGCATTTTTCTTTTAGGGAAGGCTCGCATATCACTATCCAATTCCTCTAACTCTTCTCCCCTTCCCCTCCACCTGCACTGTTTCTTCTTCACACCAAATACACAATCTATACGCTGCAAAAACGTAACATAAACGTAACATAAACGTAACATAAACAAGAGGGCAAGCACCTATACAGTACCTTGACAAATCCGCACACCTTCGCCGTCACCATTCTACACAAAAAAGGGCTGTCCCATAGGATAGCCCGAGTTGAATGTGCTTTAGTAAGGTTTACTTGGAGTGCAAGTATAACAGATTACTCAGCTACAGCTTCAACAGCAGCGGAGTCTGCGGGAGCAGCCTCTTCTGCAACAACAGCAGCAGAGTCAGCGCAGCACTCAGCCTTCTGCTCGCAGCAAGCTTTTTGCTCACCTTCGCAGCAAGCCTTGTTCTCAGCTTTCTTGCAGCAACCCATTGCGCACAGAGCAACAACGGCAATCAAAAGTACTTTTTTCATTTCAGTAAAGCTTTATAAAATTATGTTAGTCGGGAACGCCCGACAGCGGAATAACGTCGTGACCTTTAAGGAGCAACACGAAATTCGATGCAAAAGTAGCATGTTTTTTGCACATATGCAAGGTTTTAAGCAAAAAAGTTTGTTTTTTTGAAGAAAAAGTGCTACTTTTGCACACGTTTTGTCCCTTGACAAGAAAAACGTCTATTTCCGGATAGTAGAATATGAATATCAAACAACAAATACAAACATGGGCTAAAAATCCTGATATACGGCTGGTAGTGATGAATGTGGTCGCTGCCATTGTGATTGCAGTCACTCTCTTAGCATGTTTACTCGTTTGGCTCAGACACTACACCGAGCATGGCGTAGAGGTTGAAGTGCCGGATGTAACAGGGCTTTACTTGAACGAAGTGGATGCCATGCTCACAAACCAAGGATTGCGTTTTCAGGTCATTGACTCCACCTTTGCCCCCAAAGTACCGCTTGGTACTGTCGTCGAACAGAATCCACCAGCCTATAGTCATGCCAAGCATGGACGGGTTGTTTACCTCGTCATGAACGCCAGCTTCCGACCTAAAGTAATGCTCCCTGAACTATATGACATCAGCTACAGACAAGCTATGGCCACTCTGCGAAGCTTGCATATCAACGTGAACGAAGATATTATCTACGAACCCTCACAATACAAGGACCTTGTATTGGATATAAGACGTGGGAATGAGTCGCTCAACGCTGGCACTATGGTGGAGGAAGGGGAGACGCTTACACTGGTCGTCGGACGCGGCATGGGAACGGAAAAAGTGGCTATACCCGACCTACGAGGTAGAAACTATAAGGAAGTACGAGCCATGTTGCTCGAGAAATACCTCACACCGGGAAACTTCGACTACGATGAACCCGTCACTGATTCCTTGCAAGATGTATTCGTGGTGTATCATCAGATGCCTAAAGCCGGCGAAATAGTAACGGAAGGTACACGCGTCGATGTCAAACTTTCCAAGAATATTGAGAAAGCGATGACTACTGATAATAGCGATGGCGAAGAGGACTTTTTCTAACAGCCGCTTTCTTCACATGAATAACAAAAGAAATGGCTAACACAATAGACGATAACGAAGAACTGTGGGAACGGTGGCGACAAGAAGTGGATAAAGGGCAATCTCCGCAACGCTTGGATAGGTATCTGGCTGAACATATGGCAGGTACCTCACGCAATCGCATACAAAATGCAGCCGATGCCGGACATATTTGGGTAAATGGTAAACCGGAAAAGAATAGCTATAAAGTCAAGCCAGGCAATATCATACAAGTACTGCTTGACCATGAACCATACGACAACACTATTGAACCGGAAAACATTCCACTCAATGTCGTCTACGAAGATGAAGACCTCATGGTCATCAATAAACCTGCCGGATTAGTGGTTCATCCGGGACATGGCAACTACGAACATACATTGTTGAATGCACTGGCGTACTACTTTGCAGACAAAAATACCAAACTTGACATCAACAATCCCAATATAGGACTTGTGCATAGGATTGACAAAGACACTAGCGGATTGCTACTCATTGCAAAAACCCCTGAAGCAAAAACAAACCTTGCACTGCAGTTCTTTGAGCATACGACGGATAGAACATATAACGCCCTCGTCTGGGGAACATTCAACGAGGATAGTGGAACGGTAGAGGGAGCATTGGCTAGAGATAACCGGGATCGAACAATATACCGGGTATGGGACCCTGAGGATAATCCCAATGCCAAAGAAGCAATTACTCATTGGCGAGTACTAGAGCGATTCACATATGTGACACTCGTGGAATGTAGGCTGGAAACAGGGCGTACTCACCAAATACGTGTCCACATGAAACATATCGGACATCCACTCTTTGCAGACGAGAAATACGGAGGTATGGAGATTCAAAAAGGGTTGAGAACACAGAAATATCGACAATACATTGAAAACTGCTTCAAGCTTTGTCCACGCCAAGTATTGCACGCCAAAACATTGGGATTCACACATCCGCGAACAGGCAAACGGATGTTTTTCGATAGCACCCCGCCTGACGATATACAATCATTATTAGAGAAATGGAGAAATTATGAACCGAATAATATGGGCTGACGATGAAATTGACCTCTTGACACCTTATATAATATATCTAAAGGACAAGGGATACGAAGTGCTGACCGCAACCAACGGACAGGACGCTATCGAATTGTGTGATAATAACAAGGTTGACATTCTTTTTCTCGATGAGAATATGCCGGGACTAAGTGGGTTGGAGACGCTGCAGGAAGTGAAAGCTGCCCATCCCGAATTGCCCGTGGTCATGATTACCAAAAGCGAAGAAGAACAAATCATGGAACAGGCTATCGGCGAGAAAATAGCAGATTATCTCATCAAACCGGTCAACCCTAGCCAGATTTTGATGTGCCTCAAGAAGCATGTACACCAACGTGCTATCGTCAGTGAGCACACCAACCGTGGGTACCGCGAAGAATTTTCGGACATCACATATATGATTGATACGGCCGAAACACCTGAGGAATGGATGGCTGTACATCGAACCCTGACACGATGGGACCTGGAGTTACAAGATGTAGATAGCTCCATGCGAGACATGCTTACTATGCAAAGACAAGCTGCTGAAGCCGCTTTTGCCAAATATATCATACGCCATTATGAGGATTGGTTTCGACAACCGGAAACAAGACCTTTGATGTCGCCGGACCTTTTCAAACGGGTAATCTTCCCACGACTGGATAACGCCGAGAAATTATTCTTTGTGGTGATAGATAACTTCCGTTACGACCAATGGAAGATTATTCAACCGCTGATTAGCGAACTCTTCACTATCACTGATGAGAGCCTATATACCTCCATTCTGCCTACTGCTACCCAATATGCACGGAATGCTATCTTCTCTGGACTCATGCCGTTGCAGATACAACAGATGTTCCCCGACCTATGGGTGGAGGAAGAGGACGAAGAGGGTAAGAATCTGAATGAGAAAGACCTCATCAAGACACAGTTGGACCGTTTCCGCAAACACTATGAATATAGTTATTTCAAAGTCAACGAAAGCGACTTCTGTGAAAAAATAACCAAACAATTCCGTAGTCTCAAAACGCCTCTCAACGTCGTGGTACTCAACTTCATCGATATGCTCTCGCATAGTAGAACGGAGTCCAAAATGATGCGGGAGTTATGCAACGACGAAGCCGCCTATCGCTCACTAACCCTTTCGTGGTTCAAGCATTCACCTACCTACAATATGTTCAAACGTATTGCAGAATTGGGTTATACCGTCATCCTCACCACTGACCACGGTACGGTTCGTGTGCAGAATCCCGTACAAATTATTGGTGATAAGAACACCAATACGAATCTCCGATACAAGGTGGGAAAGGCTCTCAATTGTACCGCAAAAAACACTTTCGAGATTACCCGACCCGAGCAAGTAGGACTTCCTTGCCCCAACGTGTCCAGCAGTTATATATTCTGCACAGCCAACGAGTTTTTTGCATATCCGAATAACTTCAACTATTACGCACAATACTATCGTGATACTTTCCAACATGGCGGTATCTCAATGGAAGAG
The DNA here is from genome assembly GCA_946184195.1 of uncultured Bacteroidales bacterium. Taxonomy (GTDB): domain Bacteria; phylum Bacteroidota; class Bacteroidia; order Bacteroidales; family Paludibacteraceae; genus Colicola. Next base: position 14,731 of record CAMHEP010000009.1, read on the forward strand.
ATGCTCATACCCTTGGTGATAATGGACCCTAAATGAAGAAACTTAGTTGGATAGTGGGATTATCGGTGCTTGGTGCTCTCATATGGGCAGTAATGCACCTTGTGGGCTGGAGGAAACCTGTGGAAGACACATATAGTAAACATCTTTCCATCCTCACCTATAACACCCACCGAATGGGCGAATTTCTTAATCCCGACAAGAACCGCGTCATTCTCTATCTGCAGCGACAAAATGCGGACATCCTATGTTTGCAAGAAGTGGAGGTTTACAAAGAAGATAGGTATCTCACTCTCCGTGAATTGCGCGAGGCACTGCACGATTACCCCTATACATATTTCGACTTCTCAGTATACAACAAACGGCGCCAATTCGGGAATGCCGTCTTTTCTAAGTATCCGCTCATCAATAAACAAACCATTCGCTACAGAAGCCGTGCTAACATCAGTTCTCAATGCGATATCGTCGTGCATGGTGACACCATTCGACTTATCACTAACCACCTCGAATCAAACCGCCTGGAGAATCTGGACTCTACATTCATCAACAAATTAGATACGGCCCGCTCTATCCGCCGCGAACAGGCTAAAGTTCTGAGACTGGCACGAAAAAAATCACCCTACCCGTTGTTGATGGTGGGTGACTTTAACGATATAGCACTTAGCTACACCTATTTAATAGTGAAAGGATGGATGCGTGACGCTTTTCTTGAAACCAATCTCGGACACTTAGGCAATACCTATGAACGGCGTGGATTGGGTATTCGCATTGATTATATACTTACGTCACGAGACCTTCACCCTACAGAATGTCATGTCGACCGAGTGAACTATTCTGACCACTATCCCCTCATAGCCACTGTCGGCTGGGACTAATTTTCACGACGATGATAATGATAGCCAGAGTAGTCTTTAGCACGACTGCTATCCAGACGTTCATGTTTCTGCCATGGCCAACGCACATCGTGTAGCCACCGCTCTCCATAGCGCCACCATAGGAGAACAACTAGTCCGAACAACATGCCACCCAAATGAGCAAAATGCGCTACATTATCGCCCGGCAGATTACTAAAACCGGCCAACAACTCAACGGCTGCATATAGTAACACGAAATAACGAGCCTTGATAGGGATAGGTAGGAAAATAATAAACATCGGTACATCAGGGAAAAACCAACCGAAAGCTAATAATATACCAAACACAGCCCCCGAAGCACCCACGGTAACAACTTGATTAACATAGTTCATCATCACCGACTCTGCCGAATAAGTAGAGAGGAGACTCTCCACTTTCAGACCCCATACCAACTCCTGAACAAAGGCCGCTCCCAAACCACATAACAGATAGTAAAACAGAAAACGCTTTCCACCCCATTCCTGCTCCAATACCGGAGCAAACATCAACACAGCGAACATATTAAAGAACAGGTGTGAAAAACCGCCGTGCATAAACATATATGTCAAAGGCTGCCAAATGTGAAAAGACGATGATGTAACATAGTGTAGACCCAAATAATCATATAGGCGTATGACATAACGCTGCATCAATATATCCACGAACCACACGAAGATATTAAGTAATAGCAGATTCTTAGTAATAGTCGGTAAGTTTCTCATATCGAATGCAAAAATAGTAAAAATACACGATATTGCCACACAAAAAGCATGCAAAAGAGAGAAAAATGCGGTTTTTTCAGTGAATTTGACATTTTTTTACGTGGAATATTTGCAATATAAAAAAAAAAGTGTAACTTTGCAGACGTAAACCTAACAGACTGTGCTGGTAGGAAACTGATTAAACGTTTAATTAATAAACATTTTACATTTATGAACAAAGCTGATCTCGTTGCTGCTGTTGCAGCAAAAGCTGATTTGTCGAAGGTGAAAGCCGCTGCTGCTGTTGACGCAGCTATCGACGCTGTTATTGAATCTCTGAGGAAAGAAGAAGGTGTTCAACTGATTGGTTTCGGTTCGTTCGCCGTTGTTAAGAAAGCTGCTCGTCAGGGTATCAACCCCGCTACCAAAGCTAAAATTCAAATCCCTGCTAAGAAGGCAGTTAAATTCAAAGCCGGCGCTAAATTGGCTCTCTAATTGACGCTATCACTTGAAAGCGAGTTGCCCGTCTTAGAGCAACTCGCTTTTTGTGACTTATAATAATACTAAGGTACAAAAAACAACACTATGCTGAATGTTATTTTATGTGGTGCCCCGGGAAGCGGTAAGGGTACACAGTCGGATTTATTGGTTAAGAATTATGGACTCAAACACTTGAGTACAGGCGACTTACTACGTTCAGAAATTAAGTCTGGCAGCTCGCTTGGTAAACAGATTGAGAGTCTAATCGCAGAAGGTAACCTTGTACCGGACCATACGATGATTCACCTTATTGAGCATTTCCTCGATAACTTAGAAAAAGACTGTCCGGGAATCATCTTTGATGGGTATCCACGTACTGTCGACCAAGCTGAAGCACTCACACTAATGCTCACCCGTCACAAGATGTCCGCCGTAATGCTTGACCTCTATGTAGAGGAAGACGAAGTCATCAAACGATTGCTTGAGCGAGGAAAAGTGAGCGGACGCGCAGATGATAACTATGAGACTATCAAACAACGTCTCAAGATTTTCCACGAAGTAACGAAACCCGTATGCTACTACTATCTGACACGACATAACTACTTTGCCATCAATGGTAACAACTCCGTTGAAAATACGTATGCCCAGATAGACACAATCCTGCAATTGGTTCAAAAATAAGACTACACGACTATGGCTGCCAATTTTATCGATTACGTGAAGATATACTGCCGCTCGGGCAAGGGGGGCGCTGGCTGTATGCATCTACATCGAGCTAAATATCTGCCTAAAGGTGGACCTGACGGCGGTGACGGTGGACGGGGCGGTCATATCATACTCAAGGGCAATCGCAACCTGTGGACACTACTTCACCTTAAATATCAACGCCATATTATGGCAACTGATGGAGGCAAAGGAGGCGATAGCCGTTCGTTCGGTAAGGACGGACAAGATAAAATTATCGAAGTGCCATGCGGTACGGTTGTCTACGATGGTGACACAGGTGAATGGATATGCGAAGTAAAGGAGCACGGAGAGCAAATCATTTTGCTCAAAGGCGGACGAGGAGGCTTAGGAAACTGGCATTTCCGTACTGCTACCAATCAGGCTCCTCGCTATGCACAACCCGGTGAACCGGCACAAGAACGAAATATAATCCTACAACTCAAAGTGCTGGCAGATGTCGGGCTTGTAGGATTTCCCAATGCCGGTAAATCCACACTACTCAGTGTGGTCAGCGCTGCAAAACCCGAGATAGCAGACTATCCTTTTACTACACTTACTCCTCAACTCGGTATAGTGCAATACCGTGACGAGCGATCGTTCTGCATAGCTGACATACCGGGCATTATCGAAGGAGCGGCTGAAGGGAAAGGATTGGGATTGCGTTTCTTGAGACACATTGAGCGGAATGCCGTTCTACTCTTCATGGTTGCAGCCACAGCAGAAGATATTGAGCAGGAGTACAAGATTCTACTCAGCGAACTGGAAAAATATAATCCCCAATTATTGACCAAAGCACGCCTATTGGCTATCACAAAGAGCGACACGCTCAGTGAAGAGGAAAGAAAATCTATTGAGAAGAAACTTGAACGGCTGGAGAAAAAGTTCGCGTTGCCTGTTATTCTCATATCCAGCGTTAGCGGACAAGGCATCGCAGAACTCAAAGACTTGATTTGGGAGGAATTGCAAAAAGAGCAAAATCAGGTGATTGAGATATCTCACGCACCCATTGAGGTGGTGGAACGGGACGACACCGCGTCCCAACCCGACGAGGACGACACACCACAAACTATCTATCTCAACGAGCAAGAGGAAGAGTGGGATCTCAACAAATACAAGGGTATCGGTTGGGACGAATAAACATTTCATCACCATAAGACAAACATCATCCTGCAATGCGTAGAATAGAGAACTTCATCACATGGCGAGAACAGCATATCCGAGAGAAGGATTTTGTGTTGTTTCTTAGTCTTATCGTGGGTGTTCTCTCTGCCTTAGCAGCTTCCCTGCTAAAAGCATTTATCCATCTCATACAACACCTTATCGAGACGCATCTCATTGCTGGTGAACATACCTATTGGTATATGTTATGCCCGATGATCGGTATAGCGCTTGCTGCTTGTTTTGTTCACTATGTGGTGCGCGACGATATATCCCATGGTATAACCAAGATACTCTATGCTATCAGCCAGCGCAAATCCATTATCAAGGTACACAACTGTTGGTCGAGTATCATCGGCTCAGGGTTAACCATCGGTTTCGGTGGTTCTGTCGGCGCCGAGGCTCCTATTGTACTCACAGGAGCTGCTATCGGATCAAATCTTGCACGACTCTTCCGGCTTGACCAAAAGACGATGATGCTCATGATTGGATGCGGTGCAGCAGGTGCCATAGGAGGTATCTTTGAGGCACCTATTGCTGGGCTCGTCTTCACCCTGGAGGTGTTGATGATGGACCTCACTATGACCAGCGTAGCACCACTTCTCATATCATCGGTCACCGCAACTGCTGTTTCCTACCTTATCAATGGTACCGAAGTGCTCTTTCCGATGATTCAAGTAGAGCCCTTCGTAATGAATCGCATACCGTGGTACATTATATTGGGATTCGTATGCGGATTTGCGTCACTCTATTTTACTCGAGGAATGAACACCCTCGAAAAGTGGTTTAAACGAAACATACGGTCGTGGGTACTTAAAATAGGGATTGGAGGCGTAACATTGGGAGCTCTCATCTTCCTCTTCCCTCCATTATATGGTGAAGGATACGATGTTATTCGACAGCTCATCAATGGCGACTCGATTTCCGCACTCAAGGAGAGCCCTATTGTCCACTGGGGAGCAGATGATACCGTGCTTGTTCTTTATCTCATCGCCATTATCTTGCTTAAGATTGTTGCCTCGGTAGCTACCAATGGCGGTGGGGGAGTAGGTGGTATATTTGCCCCCTCACTCTTCATGGGAGCTGTAGTTGGTTTTGTGGTAGGACGTGTCATCAATATCTTTTTTGGCACTACCATCCCCGAAAGTAACTTCGCACTCGTTGGTATGGCTGGCCTCATGTCTGGCGTCATGCACGCTCCTCTGACAGGTATATTCCTCATCGCAGAGCTCACCGGCGGATACCACCTCTTTATGCCTCTTATGATTGTGGCTGTCATATCCTATATCACGATACTCTTCTTCGAGCCGCATAGCCTTTACGCTATGCGTTTGGCACAAAAGGGGGAACTAATCACGCACAATAAAGACCGATCGGTACTGACGCTACTCAAGATGGACGATGTCATTGAAACTGACCTTATCACTATCCATCCGGAGATGACACTCGGTGAACTGGTTAAACTCATTGCAAAAAGCCATCGAAATATTTTTCCTGTCGTTGACGAAAATGGTAAATTCAAAGGAATACTCTTGCTGGATGAGGTACGAAATATCATGTTCCAACCGCGTTTGTATAAACGTTTTACAGTACGCCGACTTATGACCAGTTCACCTGCTCTCTTACTCAAAGATATGCCTATGGAGAAAGTGATGGACGTTTTTGAGGACACGGGAGCGTGGAATCTCCCTGTCGTAGATGAAAATAAAAAATATCTCGGTTTTGTCAGCAAATCCAAGATATTCAGTTCCTATCGCGACGTACTCGTCCGTTTCTCGGACGAATAAAAGTCCATCTTACACTTGTTTAAACTCAGTCTCCATCGTCTTGAGTTGTTGTTCACAGTAGTCTAATAGTTCACGCGCACGTTGTGCTTGTTTCTTATATTCCTCCATACTTAAGGCTTCCGCCTGCTCTAGAGACTTGACAATAATCTCTATCTCTTTTAACGCTTCATCGTAGGTCATCATAGTATCTTTCTTTTCTCCTTATTGCCCCTTGCCATCCACTAGCACACCGATGGTACGCAACATAATCTTCATATCCAGAATAATGGACATATTCTCTGTATAAGTAACATCGTACGTAAGACGTTGTAGCATCTTCTCCATCGTGTCAGTATACCCCACACGCACCGGTCCCCAACTAGTTAGTCCCGGACGTACTTTATATAACAAACAGTAATACGGAGCATGCTCCATAATCTTCTCTACGAAGTATCGTCTCTCTGGACGCGGACCAACGATAGACATATCACCCCGCAGTATATTCCATAACTGAGGTAATTCATCTAATCTATACTTGCGTAACCAACGTCCGGTGCGGGTAATACGCTCATCACCTTCATGTGAAAGCATCGGCGTACCGACCTCTGCATTGACTACCATTGTACGAAACTTATAAATGCAGAACGGACGTCCCCACAAACCTATACGCTCCTGACTATAGATAATAGGACCGGGACTATCTAAACGGACAATAATAGCTAAGACCAAAAACACAGGAGATAATACCACCAACCCTACCAAGGAAACAACAATATCAAAACTACGCTTCACCACTAATTCCCAGTCGCGCATATGCGGTTCTGTCACCACTATCATAGGAGACTCGTCAATATGGACGATACGTGCAGCAC
>CAMHEP010000010.1 GCA_946184195.1 uncultured Bacteroidales bacterium
CCGGAGGCTGTTAACAATGATCCATACGGCGAAGGTTGGATGATTCGTATCAAAGTGAAAGATGCATCTGAATTGGCTAATCTATTGGATGCGGAAGGATACAAGGCTATTCTTTAAACCAACCATCTAATTTGATAAAAAAGGAAGTACCGATGAAAGTCGGTACTTCTTTTTATTAAAACTATTCTGTTCCCTTATTAGAATCCGGAATACACAACTTCAAGGTCCAAAGGTTCCGCATCGTTTGACGGGCTGGGACTAAGAATGAAAGTATTCGATATCGACTGTGCTTGGCGTATAGCGGTAATGGATGTTGAAGTACTTGTGGATGAGCCGGAAGAGGATAATTCTACTTCCACAGGCACCATGTGCATATGCAGTGTATCCGGTTGTTCATTCTTTGAGTCGGAGCGCAGTTTGTAGGTAAGCAGTTCGCTGAGATCGAAAGAATAGTAATAGTAGGATGTACCATCTTTCTTCTTACCTGTCAATAGCTCGCTGAGAATGGCATCATTAGCAGTGTTGAGAATGGATTTATTGCGGAAGAAGCGATTATCATTATGCAAAGTATCTCTTAAAAGCAGCATATAAGGGGCTGGTTTTGCCCAATCGTTTCTATTCTTCTTGGAGTCAGCTTTTCCTATTTCGTAGGCTACTTTAACTTTCAATTGTGCCTTGTTGACATAGGGTCGTTTGCCACGAAGGTTTGCCTCAATCTTATATTTCATTTCCAGCAGAGGGATATGAAGCACGGTCATAACTCCACCAGGGCCGATGATGAAATTAACCGAATCAGACTCGCTCTCCATGACAGAAAGCAAATGGCGTTTATTGAGATAGTCAAATCGGTTCACTTGTCGCACTTCTGAATTGGCATAGAAAGCCTTCATGTCGTTAATAGTGTCGTTGTGTGTCTTGCCGTTAGGATCCATATAGGAACGATTGACGTGGTAGTAGACGGATATAGCCATCGTTGAGATATGCAAAATATTCGAACTACCAAAGGTAGGCGTTATATAGAGTCCTTTGAATTTCTTTTGGAAAGCTTCTTGGCTGGAGAAGTCGCGGATGTTGAAGAATTTTTTTGCAAAGTCATCCGACATCTTGTAAAAGACGGCCGATACGTATTTAGAGCCATTGTATACGGAGTCAATTCTGCGAGCAGGAAAGATTACATATGGGTCAACGAGCAGTTCTGTTTCACGCATAGCGGGTGAGCAGTACTGGTCCACGTTGATATTCGAGTAATAGGTTTGGTTATATTGGAAAGTCTTGTCCATCTCGTATGCTTGAATGGATAGAGGAGCATTTCCGTCCCCGATGTATGAGGTATAGTAGAAAACGAAGCATACGGAATCCAGTTCAGCGTTCTCGGGATACTTATATCCGACGGGGCATGCAAATTGTGCCAATAAATCGGCTTTTAGGTCCATGTAATCATTCACCAACTCACCTACGAGGAAACTATCGGGCATCGAGATAATCTTCTCGTCTTGTTGTAGGGTGGACGTAAGGCGGAAAGTGTCAACTTTGACCACGATGCCGTCATCATCAAAATCTAAAAGTGAACTACCTGTTTTGGCGATATCGTCTTTGCAAGCAGTGAGCAGGAGCGCACCAAACGAGAGTATAATAAAATATAGTTTCTTCATTCTTACTTCAGCATCACGGGATTTTAAGCCTCGGGTGCTTCAATCAGGCTATTATAGAAGTTGAGATAATCTTCCGGATTGTCGCTGTATGGTAACAATGGTTTCCGGCTTGTCTCGGCATAGTTCATCACCCTCTGGTTGATATTGGGAGCTGAGACAACAATAGCGTCTGCATAGTCGATGGCCAGTCGCATCAATTCCTCGTAACCGACAGGGAATCCGGCGATGGAACGGATGTCGTTTTGAATCATCCCATCGACCATCAGTTTATGAGCGAACTTGGTACTGAAAGGTGTCTTGTACTCATTGTTATCCAGCGATATGATAATTTTGCTGTTTGCAAAGAATGGAGTATCGGCAAAGGCTTTCTTGAGGTACAGAGGTGCCAAGGCCGCCATCCATCCTGAGCAGTGGATAATATTGGGTGTCCACCGCAGTTTCTTGACTGTTTCCAATACGCCACGTGCAAAGAAGATACACCGTTCATCGTTGTCTTTATACTCCACACCTTTTTCGTCGGCAAGTCCTTTGCGGCGATGGAAATAGTCATCATTGTCGATGAAATAAATCTGAATCCGTGCAGCTTGGATGCTAGTCACTTTAATAAGTAATGGGTGGTCGGAATCGTCAATGATAATATTCATACCGCTGAGACGAATCACTTCGTGCAATTGATTACGTCGTTCGTTGATGTCTCCAAATTTAGGCATGAAAGTGCGTGTTTCGTAGCCATGAGCCTGAAAGAATTCAGGCATTTGTCGATTCAGCATTCGAATAGGCGTTTCGTCAGCCAAATAAGGATATATCTCCTGCGAGATAAATAGGATGTGATTTGGCTCTTTCATAGGCGCATTGTTTAGTTAAGTAAATATTTTCCCGCTACAAAATTACAAAAAAAAACTGATATTTCCATCTTTTTTGAAAAAAAATTTTCTTTTTTCGGCATTTTGTTGTAATTTTGTGCGTTTTTTTAGTTACTATGTTAATAATTACTACCAAACAAGAGTTGATTAATCAGGTAGATACCTGTAAATCACAAGGCAAGCGTATCGGACTTGTTCCAACAATGGGTGCTTTGCACGAGGGACATGCTTCGCTTGTCCGCCAATCGCTTAGTGAGAATGATATCACAGTAGTGAGTGTCTTTGTCAATCCGACACAATTTAATAATAAGGAGGACCTTATCAAGTATCCCCGCACTTTAGATCGTGACTCGGCACTTTTAGAGAAGATGGGTGTAGACTTTGTTTTTGCACCCCAACCTGAAGAGATGTATGATGCTGCCGAAATGTCAAAGCCTTTTGACTTTGATTTCGGCGGGTTAGATAAGGTGATGGAGGGCAAGATGCGTCCGGGTCACTTCAATGGTGTAGTGCAGGTGGTAAGTAAACTTTTCTATCTAGTGCGTCCTGATCGGGCCTACTTTGGAGAGAAGGATTTCCAGCAATTGGCAATTATCCGGTTTATGGTTGACCGTTCTGCACTCAAAGGAACATTCGGCAAACTCCAGATAGTGGGTTGTCCTATTGTTCGTGAGTCGTCCGGCTTGGCGCTCTCCAGCCGCAACGAACGATTATCGGCAGAAGAGCATGAAACTGCTATTGCTATCTCCCGCGTTCTGTTTGCATCGTGTGAATGGGCAAAGAAGACAACTGTCAGCGAGGTGCAAAAACGCGTTGTTAAGGAGGTGAATGCTGTTGCCGGATTAGAGGTGGAATACTATGAGATAGTGGATGCTGACACATTGCTTCCTACGGATTCATTTGCAAATGCAGTGGGATGCATCACCGTCTATTGCGGTCCGGTACGACTGATAGATAATATCCGTTATTAAGATTCCTTTTTGTGAAGGTTTTGGTCGATAAATATATCCCCTTCCTATCGGGCATACTGGAGCCATACGCCGAGGTTGGTTACCTCGGTGAGGATGAGTTTACTCATGAGCGTATCAAGGATGCGGATGCGTTGATTATTCGAACAACTGTTCATTGTGACCGAATCTTGTTGGAAGGAACATCTGTTCGTTTCATAGCGACTGCTACGATTGGATTTGATCATATTGATACATCTTATTGTATATCGCACGGTGTACATGTATGTTCCTGTCCGGGTTGTAATGCTGAAGCTGTATGTGATTATGTGGAGGAAGCTGTGCGTGAATACCTCATCTCTTTATCAGGATTGAGTAGCTTGTCAAAGTTGTCTAAGAACTTCACGTTGGGTGTAGTAGGGGTGGGGCACGTGGGTGCATTAGTCGCCCGCATGGCGGAGAAAAAAGGTTTTCGTGTACTCCTGAACGACCCGCCTAAACGCATTGGAGTCTCTCTTAGGGAGCTGGCAGAGCAAAGTGATATTATCACGTTCCATACGCCCCTTAACCGAGAGGGTGCTTATCCAACGTATCATCTGTGCGATGAGGCATTATTGCGGTGTTGTCGCCCTCATGCGCTCATCATAAATGCTGCACGTGGTGGTGTGGTGGATGAGAAGGCACTTCTTCAGTCGGGTCATCCGTATGTTATTGATTGTTGGGAAGGAGAACCTGCAATAGATAATCAGGTGTTACTTTCGGAACAAGCACTGCTTACCTCTTATCATATAGCCGGATATTCCGTGGAGGGAAAAAAACGTGCTTCGGCTATGTGTATTACGGCTTTTGGTGATTTTTTTGGCATAGAATCTTTGAAAAACGGAGAAAAAGTTGTATCTTTGCACCCTGATACGAAGAATATGCTTCACGGCGATAATGCCCAAGGTTGGTTGCGTCGTGTTTCTGATTCACTAAAGGCACATCCTGAGGCATTCACTCAACTACGTAAACAATATAAATTACGATAATGGCAAATTTTCAGAAACTTACTCCTCGTTCCGAGGATTATTCCAAGTGGTACAATGAATTAGTTGTGAAGGCTGATTTGGCAGAGCAATCAGCTGTGCGTGGTTGTATGGTTATCAAGCCATATGGCTATGCTATCTGGGAGACTATTCAGCGTGAATTGGATAATCGTTTTAAAGCACTTGGTGTGCAGAACGCTTATTTCCCACTGCTTATTCCCAAATCGTTCCTTAGTCGTGAGGCGGAGCATGTGGAAGGGTTCGCGAAGGAATGCGCTGTGGTGACACACCATCGTTTGATGAATGATCCTAACGGAAAAGGTGTTGTTGTTGACCCGAATGCACGTTTGGAGGAGGAGTTAATCATCCGTCCTACATCCGAGACGATTATATGGTCTACCTATAAGAATTGGATATCGTCTTATCGTGATTTGCCTATATTATGCAACCAATGGTGCAATGTCATGCGTTGGGAGATGCGTACACGTCTTTTCCTACGTACTGCAGAATTTCTTTGGCAAGAGGGACATACAGCCCATGCTACTAAGGAGGAAGCGGAGGATTTTGCCCGTAAGATGCTGGATGTATATGCTGATTTTGCAGAGCAGGTGATGGCTATCCCTGTTATCCGTGGTGTCAAGTCTCCCAATGAGCGTTTTGCAGGAGCACTTAACACATACTGCATTGAAGCCATGATGCAGGATGGGAAGGCACTTCAAGCCGGTACGAGTCATTTCCTTGGGCAGAACTTCGCTAAGTCTTTCGATGTACAATTCCTCTCTAACGAGAATAAATACGAATATGTATGGGCTACTTCGTGGGGTGTCTCGACACGTTTGATGGGGGCTCTCATTATGACCCATTCCGACGATAACGGCTTGGTACTTCCGCCTCATTTGGCTCCGATCCAAGTGGTCTTTGTGCCTATCTTCAAAACGCAAGAGCAACTCAATGCTATTTTGGATAAGATACAGCCTATATGCGATGCCCTTCGTGCAAAGGGTATCCGCCTCAAAATCGATACATCAGACAAGTCGACGCCTGGCTATAAGTTTGCAGATTATGAGTTGAAGGGAGTTCCTGTTCGTTTGGCAATGGGGGGGCGTGACCTTGAGAATGGTACCATTGAGATAGCCCGCCGTGATACACTCACTAAAGAGACCATCTCGTTGGATGGCATTGTGGATGTAATTACTCAATTGTTGGAGGATATTCAGGCTAATTGTCATAAGAAAGCTTTGGATTATCGTTTGGCAAAGACTCGTACATGTGATAGTTATGAGGAGTTCAAGGATGAGATTAAGAAAGGCGGTTTCCTGCTCTGCCACTGGGATGGTACTCCTGAAACGGAGGAGAAGATTAAGGAGGAGACCAAGGCTACTATCCGTTGCATCCCCTTGGACGACATGCCCGGTTTCCCCAAAGAGCCCGGCAAGTGTATGGTTACGGGCAGGCCGTCTGCTCGTCGTGTCGTCTTTGCATTGTCCTATTAAGAGTATACTTTAGTAAAAAAACAAGCAGAAAAATGCACATATATTTGCGTATGTGTATTTTTTTTTGTACCTTTGCACCGTCACGCGTATATGTAGCATGCGTGCGCGCGTACTTTGTGCGTACTTTGTTTTGTTGAGTATAGATATTGCATTGTGCGTGGAGCGACATACAAACAAGCTGTGTGCAAAAAAACGTGAAAAACGTAAAAAAGAAAATAATAGAATTACAATATACATGGAAGAGCAAATTAACAACATCGACGAACAACAAGAGAAGTATGATGGTTCGAGTATTCAAGTGCTCGAAGGATTAGAGGCGGTACGTAAGCGTCCCGCCATGTACATTGGTGATATCTCGCAGAAGGGTCTGCACCACTTGGTTTATGAGGTGGTGGATAACTCAATAGATGAGGCTTTGGCGGGTTTCTGTAATGAGATAGCCGTTCATATTAATCAGGATAATAGCATCACCGTCCAAGATAATGGCCGTGGTATACCTGTGGATATGCATCCGAAGGAGCATCGTTCGGCATTGGAAGTGGTCATGACGGTGTTACATGCCGGTGGTAAGTTTAATAAGGACTCTTACAAGGTGTCCGGAGGTCTCCATGGTGTGGGTGTTAGTTGTGTGAATGCGCTATCAACAAAGATGCACGTGGAGGTTTATCGTGATGGTCAGATACATAGTCAGGATTATGCTAAAGGCAAACCATTGGCTCCTGTGCATGTTATTAGTGAAGCAGAGGCTGTGGGTAATTGGGAGCAAGGTAAGACAGGTACTTTTGTGCAGTTCTGGCCTGATGCCACTATCTTTACAGAGACGGTTTATCAATGGGAAATATTGGCTAATCGTATGCGTGAGTTGGCATTCTTGAATGCCGGTATACGTATCATCCTGAAAGATAAACGTGTAGTTCTGGAAGATGGCTCGTGCAAGAAGGAGATTTTCTATTCGGAGAAGGGCTTGAGTGAGTTTGTTCGTTACATCGATAATACTCGTACCCCGCTTATTTCAGAGGTTATTCATCTCAACACTGAGAAATATGGTACACCTGTCGAGGTTGCAATGATTTATAATTCCGATTTCAACGAAAATGTTCACTCCTATGTAAACAATATCAATACCATTGAGGGTGGTACGCACGTAGCAGGATTCCGTGCAGCATTGACGCGTGTGATGAAGAAGTATGCGGAGGATTCTAAACTGTTGGAGAAGGCTAAACTAAAGGATAAAGAGGGCAATTCTACCATCGATCCGAATGACTTTCGTGAGGGATTAACCGCGGTTATATCGGTTAAGGTTGCAGAGCCGCAGTTCGAGGGACAGACTAAGACGAAACTTGGTAACTCGGAAGTGGCGGGTATGGTATCCAGTGCAGTGGCTGAGGCATTGACTAATTATCTGGAGGAACATCCTGATGATGCCAAACGCATTGTAGAGAAGGTTATTCTGGCTGCTCAGGCTCGTATTGCAGCCCGTAATGCCAGACAGAGCGTGCTCCGTAAGTCCCCGTTGAGTGGCGGAGGTCTGCCCGGTAAGTTAGCTGATTGTGCCAGCAAAGACCCTGCAGAGTGTGAGCTTTTCCTCGTCGAGGGAGATTCGGCCGGTGGTACAGCTAAGACCGGTCGTGACCGTCTGCATCAGGCAATCTTGCCACTGCGTGGTAAGATTCTGAATGTGGAGAAAGCTATGGAGCACAAGGTGTTTGAGAGTGAAGAGGTTCGTAATATCTTTACTGCTCTTGGTATCACTTTTGGTACGGAGGATGACCCCAAGGCATTGAACCTGAGTAAAATACGTTATCACAAAGTGATTATCATGGCCGATGCCGATGTTGATGGTGCGCATATTGCTACACTGATCATGACGCTCTTCTTCCGTCATATGAAGGAGGTGATTGAGCAAGGTCACCTCTATATAGCAATGGCTCCGCTCTATCTCTGCACCAAGGGTAACGTGAAGGAATATTGCTGGAACGACCAACAACGTCATGATTTCATTATGAAATACGGCGGTGGCGATGAGAAACAAATTAAGACTCAGCGATATAAAGGTTTGGGTGAGATGTCGGATGAGCAGTTGTGGGAAACGACAATGGACCCCGCTCGTCGTCTATTGAAGAAGGTGACTATCGAAAATGCTGCAGAGGCAGATCGCACCATCGCTATGTTGATGGGAGATGATGTGGCTCCTCGTCGTGAGTTCATCGAGGAGAACGCTACTTATGCGAAGATTGACGCTTAATCATCCCTAGTTGGTGTGCCATGAAATGTATAACCTATGAAGATTGCCGTATATTGTTCTGCTAAAGACACTATCCCTGAGACCTTTCTGCTTTTAGGAGAAGAACTTGGCGAGTGGATAGGGCATTGTGGGCATACCTTGGTCTATGGAGGTGCGACAGGAGGGTTGATGAGTCGCGTGAGCGATGCTGCACGCCGAGCAGGAGCAGGGGTGATAGGTGTTGTGCCCCCCAAGGTGATAGCTATGGGACGAAAGGCAAACAACTGTACCGAACTGGTGGAAGTGGCAGATATGGCGGAGCGTAAACGGCTAATGCGCGAGATGGCAGATTGTTTCGTCTGCTTACCCGGTAGTTATGGCACATTAGATGAGATGTTTGATGTGATTGCATCGGGTACTGTAGGTGAACATCATAAACCGCTTTTTATTGTCAATCAGGATGGTTTCTATGAATCGCTTCGCAGGCAAATTGAATATATGAAATCGTTACGGTTTATTCCTGCAGAGGAGGCATACCGTCCTACCTTTGTTGAAACATTAGGTGAACTGAAGACATTGTTAGCAACTATATCGTAAACTTAACAATATATAACCAAGAAAATTCTATTATGAATCTGTTTTTCAAAAGACTAACCGGTCAACTCCATTCGACAGACCGTATGGAGCGTGATATCTTGGCAGAAGAGGAGCGCATAGCCCGCTATCGTCAAGTGGAGAAATCTCCCGAGTTGAAGGAGTATCTGGAGCTCAAAAAAATGGTTGAGAGCAAAGAGTTCCAGCAGAAGAAGTATAACCTAATCCACACCAAGTTCAAAAGTACCCCTACGTACCAGACTATCAAGTCGTATAAGGACTTGTTGCACGATAGGAATCTGCAGCATTACTTGGAGATAAAGGACAGCAAGATGCTGAAGGATTATCTCGCCTTCCGTGCTTCGGAGAATTATATAAAGTTGCAGAGCCCTAAGGAGGTTCGTAACTCGATGGAATTGAAGCAGATGGCAGCTTTCGAAAAGTCGAAAGATTATAAAAATTATCTGCAGTACAAGGATTCCAAGGTACCTGCACGTTTCCAACAGTTGGTGGATGAGGTGGCCACGGAGGAGTATAAGAAAGATTATGCTTTCTGGAGCAATCCTAATCGTTGGAAAACTACGGATGAGTACCAGCAAGAAGTCCGTTATAAGCGTTTGGCTGTAATGCCTGATATCAAGTTCTACCTCCAACAGGATGTGGCCACTATTGAACAGCAGGAGCAATGGCACGCTACGTTTGTTGAAGAAGGTGAATGGCTTCGCTTGTCTGAGTCTAAATGGAAAGCGGGTTTCTACTATACTAATCCCAAATTGATACGCCAACACTCATTCGCTAACGAACAGCAGGCTAATAATGATGGTAAGAATGTGGGAACACTGGATGGAAACATGCAGATTTTTACCAAGCAAGAGAAAGTGGCTGCCCGGGCATGGGATGCTAAGAAGGGTTTTATTACTAAGGATTTTGACTATACCTCTGATATCGTTCAAACGGCAGAATCTTTCCGTCAGAAAGAGGGACTTTTCATGGCCAAGTTACGTGTGGATGGGGCTATTCATCATGCTTTGTGGTTAGGCTCTGGCGAGCGTACCCCGATGACGAGTCTTTTCCACTATAATGGCAAGCATATCACCATGGGCAATTATGGCCCCAAAGGTTTTGATGGCACGGTAGTTAAAGGTGTTTCTGCGTCTACATACTATATCTATTCACTACGTTGGACGGAACGTGAGATGATATGGTATGTGAATAATGTAGAGGTCTTCCGTACATCTCGTGACTTGCCTCAAGAAAAACTCTTCTTGGCACTATCGTCTTTCATTGATGAACATCAACGTCCGTCAGAAGGGCAATTTAAAATTGCATGGATTCGCGTATACGAAAAATAAAAATAATTAGTTATGACATATCCTGCAAATATTCACATGGGCAGTCATCAAGGGTTCACGCTCATTGCCGGACCTTGTGCCATTGAGAATAGAGATATCGTTCTGCAAACTGCTGATACACTGCGAGAAGTGTGTCAGCAGTTGTGCATTCAATTGATATTCAAGTCCTCGTACGATAAGGCTAATCGCACCTCGATGAGTTCTCGTGGTGTCGGTATGGAGGAA
Source organism: uncultured Bacteroidales bacterium (assembly GCA_946184195.1). Taxonomy (GTDB): domain Bacteria; phylum Bacteroidota; class Bacteroidia; order Bacteroidales; family Paludibacteraceae; genus Colicola. Next base: position 10,376 of record CAMHEP010000010.1, read on the forward strand.
GGATTAAAGATTTTGCAGGAGGTGAAGGATCAGTTTGGTTTACCTATTCTCACAGATGTGCATGAGTCGTGGCAATGTGCTCCGGTTTCTGAGGTCGCCGATGTTTTGCAAATACCAGCTTTCCTCTCTCGCCAAACGGACTTACTCTTGGCTGCAGCTAAGACAGGTCGTATCGTGAATGTGAAAAAAGGTCAGTTTATGGCACCATGGGATATGAAAGGTGCTGTGGACAAGATACATAGCGTAGGCAATGATTATGTATGGTTGACCGAACGTGGAAGTAGTTTCGGCTATGGAAACCTGGTGGTGGATATGACTTCGCTGGTAGAGATGCGCCGTTTCGGTTGTCCGATAATTTTTGATGCTACTCATTCTGTCCAAAAGCCAAGTAGTCAGGCAGGAGTGACCGGCGGTAACCGCGAGATGGTACCTCACCTCATGCGAGCAGCTCTGGCTGTTGGTGTGGATGGTATCTTTTTGGAGGTACACCCTAATCCGGAACAAGCTATATCAGATGCCGCTAATCAGGTGCGACTGAGCGAGATAAAGACAATTTTACAAGAGGCTAAACAATATGACTTATTCGCAAAGAGCTAAACAGATATTTGAGGAAGAAATCGTTGAACTTACTAAATTGAGTAATTCTATCAGTCCTGATTTCGATCGTGTGGTGGAACTCATCTACCATTGTCGTGGAAAATTGGTCGTCATGGGTATCGGTAAGACCGGTATTATTGGACACAAGATAGCATCTTCGCTCGCTTCTACCGGCACTTCTGCTATCTTCGTCAATGCCGCTGAGGCTGTTCACGGCGATCTGGGCATGATTAACGGCATGGACATTGTGATGCTGGTTAGCAATAGCGGTTCAACCAACGAGATATTGAATGTGATAGCTCCTCTTCGTAAGATAGGATGTACCCTCGTGGCGATGACGGGTGACATCGGTTCGCGTTTGGCGCAGGAGTGTGACTATGTTCTTTCCGTGCATGTAGATCATGAGGCATGTCCGCTTGATTTGGCACCTTCCACATCAACAACTGCTACGCTGCTCATGGGCGATGCTCTGATGGTGTGTCTCATGGAGAAACGTGCCTTCAAAGCAGAGAACTTTGCTGTTTATCACCCAGGAGGAGCTTTAGGAAGGCGGTTGCTTGCCCGAGTGAAAAATAATATGACGACTGCCGTACCGCGTGTGCAACTAACAACAGGATTCCGTGACTTGGTACATGAGATGTCAGATAAGCATCTGGGTATGACCATGGTATATGACGGAAAACATTGTGTAGGTATCATTACTGATGGCGACTTGCGTCGAGCTATCCAGCGTTTTGATAATATCACTGATGTGAAGGCGCAGGATGTGATGACACCGTCGTACAAACATATTGACAAAGAGGCCCTCATGAGCGATGCACTCGCTATCATGGACCGTTATGATATTACGACCTTGGCTGTTACCGAAAACAAAGATTCCGAAGAGATAATAGGAATTATATCCATTCACCATATTATTAACTTCAATTGATTCTTATTTATGCAGGACACCATCACTATCTATTGTAAGAACAACAAGCAGTATTACGACATTAAACGTGGCACTACATTATTGAAAGTCTATCAACAGACAGGTATCCAACTGAAATATCCGGTAGTGGCAGCCTTGGTTAATTATAAGATTCAAGACCTCACATTCTTGGTCTATAAACCCAAGGATATTGAGTTCCTCGATGCCAGCAGTTCATGGGGGATGTGCTGCTATGTGCGAACATTGATGATGGTGATGGCAATGGCTGTTCGTAGACATTATCCCGATGCAGACTTGCGTGTTGAACATCCTATATCCCGTGGATATTTCTGCCGTTTGCAGTGGAAGAAGAACGTTGAGCCGCAAGATATCACTCCAGAGATGATAGAGACGATAAAGCGTGATATGCATGATATTATTGTTCAAAATCTGCCCATTGTTACGGAGGAGAAGCAGACGAAGGAAGTTATTCGTCTTTTCCATGAGCGCATGGACGATGAGACGACACTCTTTGAAACCTTGGGTAATCCCTATTGTCGCTATTTCCGGATAGGCGATTATATTGATTACTATACGGACGCGCTAATGCCTTCTACGGGGTATCTCAATGTCTTTGAGTTAGAACCCTACCAAACAGGTATGCTGTTGCGTATACCGAATCGCAATAATCCCACTGAGCTTGAACCTATTATTCCACAGGAGAAGATGTTCGGAATATTCAATGAGTATATCGGGTGGAACGAATTGTTGCAAATACGCAATGTAGGACAATTCAACAAGGCATGCAAGAATAATCGTTCCTTCGAGATGATTAAACTCAGCGAGGCACTCCACGAGAAGAAAATTGCACAGATAGCGGATAGCATCGCCTCTTTGGAGACCCGTCCGCGCTTTATCATGATATCCGGTCCCTCTTCTTCCGGTAAGACGACATTCTCTAAACGTTTGGCTATTCAGTTGATGGTGAATAGTATACGTCCCATCACGCTCTCGCTGGACAATTACTTCGTGAATCGCGAGGATACTCCACGTGATGAAAATGGAGAATGGGATTTTGAGGACTTGAACGCATTGGATTTGCCTCTGCTCCGTCAACAGATTCAAGACCTATTGGACGGTAAAGAGATTAAACTACCTACATACAATTTCGAGACAGGTAAACGTGAGTATCGCGGGAATACCTTACAACTCAGCGATGATACTATTGTGGTATTAGAAGGCCTGCATGCCTTGAATCCCAATCTGCTGCCGGATATTCCTAAATCGGCCACGTTCAAGATTTTCGTAAGTTGTCTCACCACGGTTAATCTTGATAACCACAACTGGATACCGACGACCGATATTCGTCTGCTTCGTCGTATCGTACGCGATTACCGCTATCGTGGCTACTCGGCACGTGATACCATAGCTCGGTGTCCCAGTGTGCGTCGCGGTGAAGAGAAATGGATATACCCTTATCAGGAGTATGCGGATGTGATGTTCAACTCTGCTCTACTCTTTGAATTAGCCGTGCTCAAACGCCATGCGGAACCGATGCTCGAGGAGGTGCCAAAGTATTGCGACGAATATAGTGATGCTCATCGTTTGCAGAAATTCCTTAGTTATTTTGAGTCTATTCCCGAGAAGGAGATTCCGCCTACGTCCTTCCTGCGTGAGTTCGTCGGTGGTAGCTCGTTCCGTTATTAATATTTGTTCGAATGATGAAAATACGTTTATTGGTAGTAGTGGTGACCTTATGTATCTCTATGGGTACGTGGGCACAAAATATTCTCGACTCGATGCCTTATGCCGTTGTGCATCAAGATACAGCTATAACTATGCTTCTTGAGAGCAAGAACGGAGGAGCTGAGGCGCATGAGGTTGAGATAGATGGCTATCGGGTGCAGGTCTATTCCTCGAATCGTCAGCAGGTGGCTAAAGCGGAGGCAATGACATTGGAGCAACGTCTACACCAAAGTTTGGATGTGTCTGTTTATGTGCAGTATATGCCTCCTTTCTGGAAGGTGCGCTTGGGTGACTTTGTCTCCTACGAACAGGCACAGGAGTATAAGGAGAAAGTGATTGGTATCTTCCCTGAAATCCAAGGAGATACCTATGTGGTACGTGATAAAATACATGTGATACAATGAATCTGCAAGCTTTTACTCCCAATGTGGAGACCACCGGTAAGATTGAGTCTCAGGTTTCTGCGGTGTTACAATATCTGGGCGAAGATCCCAATAGGGAAGGGCTGAAACGCACTCCCCATCGAGTGGGCGAGTCTTTACAGTTCCTCACCAAAGGCTATCGTGAGGATCCGGAGGCTATTCTGCGTGCTGCACTCTTTGAGGAAGATTATCGTCAAATGGTGGTGGTCAAAGATATTGATTTTTATTCACTTTGTGAGCATCATATGCTTCCTTTCTTCGGGAAGGCACATGTCGCATATATTCCAAACGGTAAAATCACCGGCTTAAGTAAGATTGCGCGTGTGGTGGATGTCTTTGCCCGTCGTCTGCAGGTTCAGGAGCGTATGACAACCCAGATAAAGGAGTGTATACAGAATACGCTCAATCCCCTGGGAGTGATGGTCGTTATTGAGGCTGAGCATCTATGTATGCAAATGCGTGGCGTAGAGAAACAACATGCCAAGACGCTAACCAGCGATTTTACGGGGGCTTTTAATCGGCAGGAGACGCGTGAAGAGTTTTTACGACTGATTCATTAATCTGTTCGCAGCACTATAAAAAAGAGGAAGGAACCAATGCCTTCCTCTTTTTTTATAGTATCATAAACTTGCACACGGCATGCGAACCTCCGTCAGCAGTGTTACATAGTACCGTGTAAATACCGCTGGCAACGCGTCTCCCGCTGAAGTCTTTTCCGTCCCATGTGGCTAAACCGCCGTTGGAGTGTGTCTTGCAGACAATATTACCGCCACTATCGGTGATATAGAGTGTGGTCTCGTTCATGAGTCCGGCTATCGTGATGATACCTTGGAACTGCGGCTGAACAGGGTTGGGGTAAACGTAGATATTATCAAAATCGTCCTTGGATGCAGCTGCATCGCTTTGATAGGATACTAATCCGCCACCCGTTCCGATAAAGACTTCACCTGTGGAGGGGAGAATAGCTATAGCTTGTATATCGTTGGTCGGTAGAGGAGAATTCTCAATGGTGAAATGTTCAATAGTCTCTACACCATTGGCACTCATCAGGTATATACCCGAGCTGGCTGTTCCTATCCATTTGCGACCTGAACCGTCTTCGGCAATGGCTGTGATGGTTTCATTTCCCAATAGGTAATCCGCCAAATTAGTCCCATCATTACGGGGTATCTTGACACGCCTGCAACTATTGTTGGAAAAGAGGTTCTCTATATTATCAAAAATAAGTATGCCGTTTTCTGTACCTAACCATACCTGCCCGTTGGACATCTGGGCTATGCTATAAATAAACTGGGGTTGTATACCCTTGTTGTCTTGGTCAACAAAGACTGTATGATAAACGGCACGGTCGTCACGTTGGTTGATGATGGTCCCGCGGTCGTCAAAAACACCAAGTCCGGTGTTAGAGCGTGTATTGGTGATGATTTTGATATGGTCGTTCTGATTCCATATGAGCAGATCATGCATACGGCTCTTGTTGCTGACGGCGCTGTTTTCAATCTTCACCCAACTTCTGTCTTTCATCAGCACCTTCACACCGGTCTGGGATTTATTATTCATCCATAGGTTTCCGTCTTTATCAAATTGGAGGGCATCTATCCATACATGTTCATCATAGATAACATCTAAGGTACGGTAGTCGTACAGGGTATCCACCTTGTTCCCGTGGAACTCCAGCAGTCCGCTGGTAAAATTAGGTGAACTGGTTCCGTAGCTGGCGATAAAGAAGTGATTGGGGTCCTGAGGATCAATGGCACCATCCGAGTAATCATTGGTCGGTTTACCCACCTGACGGGTAATCTCATCTTGGGTGATATTGTGCCATTCGCCGTCTTGATAGATCATGACATATCCGGGACGGTTAAAAGCCGTGGCATCATAACCGCCCGGAACAACCATCACTTGCTTGCCTTGTACGCGGATACGATAAGCATAGTTAACTGCCGGACCATTAGGCTGGAAATAAGTCGACTCTTGGGTTAGATTATTGTAGCGGCAGAGTCCTACTTTGGCATCCGGACTGGCCATCCATATATCCGAACCTGAAGAGATCACATCCATGGCATATATGTTATTGCGCACGTAGCGCACGGTGCCGTTTATTACTTGGTAGATGGTGTTGTTGTTTTCGCTGAGGAAGATTTCTTCCTGACCAAAGCCGTTGGTCCATGTGTGACCGCTGAATGATTCTGTCCAACTATCGGACTTGGTCCATACCTGATTGCCTCGTAGCATGAGGAGTTTACCGTCTGTAAAACCGATATAATGAATGTCTCCGCTACCCGGTAAACTTTTCATTTGTTTCCATACATTGTAATCTGCCAGATTATCTTGTAAGGATGCGGTGTAAAGGGCGTTTTGCGTACGGGCATAGATGGTTGTTGCGTCTACTGCCACTTGCAGCACGTTGACAGCCGAACTCTGTTTGCCTATGTAATAGGTATCGGTTATCTCCTGTTTCTTGACATTGATTACTACAATTCCGAAGGGCATAGCCAAATAAGCTTTACCGTTCGCTATACACATACTGTTTGCGTTGCGTTCTGAAGTTATCTGTGCGGTCGATAGGTCGGTTAGGGCATTTATATTGCCGCCTTGTATAAAGTCTATCAGTCCGTCGCTGTAGGCAATCACCACGGTGTGACTCGCCTTGTCATAGCCAATCTGTGCAATGGTCGAGCCGTGCAGACCCTCCTGTTTGGTGTGGTAAGTGATTTCCTCGGTTTGTTTGTCTACAGAGAATAAGGCACCGCCTGCCAGAGCATATATCCTATCTCCTGCATTGGCTATATGTTGTACGTTGGTATAGGCAAGATGAGTCTTCCATTGTTTCATCGTGCCATATAGGGTTTCATCCGTGGCCATGACAGCGATAGCTGCCCACATGGCTATTAGAGTCAGGAGGAACGGTTTTCTCATTGCTTTAATATTTGTGTGCGCAGTGCCATCAGGGCACGGGCACGGTGACTAATGCTGTTTTTCGTTTCCGAGGACAGTTCGGCAAACGTGCGGTCATATCCTTCGGGGACGAAGATAGAGTCGTAACCGAATCCCTTATCGCCGGCTTCCGCTGGGGCGATAGAACCTTCTACAAGTCCGTATACCTGTTCCTCCTTACCTTCGGGAGTGATATAGGTAATGACCGTTTTAAATCGTGCAGAACGTGTCTCTGCGCCTTCCAGCAGACTAAGCGCTTTATGCCTATTCGCAGCATCATTCTTGGGCTCACCTGCCCAACGGGCAGTGTATACTCCGGGTTGACCGCCTAACGCGTCAATCTCCAATCCGGTGTCATCCGAAAAGATGCCATCGTATAGTAGGTCGGGATAGTGACCTCTAATCCATTGCCGGACATAACGAGCCTTGATGCGAGAATTAGCCTCCAGCGTCTCGCCGCTCTCCTCAATCTCATCGTGACAGCCAATAGCACTCAGACTAAGGATGGTGTGTTCCGAGAGAAGACGTTGTATCTCCTCTAACTTGTGACTATTATTGCTGGCGAATACGAATGTCATCAGTGACTCGGGAATTATCTTTATTTCGTCGCAAAGTTACAACTTTTTTTGTGAATATAAAAATTATTTATTACTTTTGCAAACAAAAATTATTTTTACTTTATGAAAAAGTTCTTTTTATCTTTAGCTTTTCTGCTCACATGCACGCTGGCAATGGCTCAGGTTGACAAGATGTTGGGTGATTGGACTACTGTGGATGACAAGACCGGTGAGAAGCGTTCTATCGTGACTATCTATCAGGGGCAGGACGGTCTCTATTATGGTAAGGTGAAACAATTGCTGGTTGGTAAGCGCGATGTCGTATGTGAGGCTTGCGAAGGAGCTGACCACCTCAAACCCATTGAGGGACTTGTTATTGTTCGCGGTATGAAGGCGGAGGAAGGTGAACTAAAGGGAGGGCGAGTCCTGGATCCTGAGTCCGGCAAATTATATTACGCACGTATCTACATGAAAGAAGGCCACCTCGTGCTCCGTGGTAGCCTTGATAAACGTGGGTTCTTGGGTCGTAATCAGACTTGGAACCGTTTTCAATAATACGTCTCCTGTTTGCTTATAGTGGATCAATAGCTTGAGCTATAGAGTTGGCTATCTCGCTCATCTCTACGGCATCAAGCTGTAGTTTCTTATTGAGGAAATTCATGTCTCCCTCACTATTGAGTGGGACAAGGTGAACATGCACATGATTTACCTCCATCCCCAATACAGCCATACCGACGCGCTTGCAGCCGGTTGCTTGCTGGATGCCATGAGCCACTTTCTTCGCAAAAATCATTAGGTCGGCTAATACTTGGTCGTCCAATGCAAAGATATAGTCTGCCTCCGGCTCCGGCAGTTTTGGGATAACCAGTGTGTGACCTTTCTGCAGCGGGTTGATGTCCAGGAAGGCATAGTGCTTTTCATCCTCTGCTACTTTGTAGCTGGGGATCTCACCATTGATGATACGTGTAAACAGTGTCATAAGGAGTAGTTATTAACGGCTTATCTCGATAATCTTGAATTCTATCAGTCCTGCGGGAACTTGCACTTGAGCGGTCTCACCCACTTTCTTGCCCATCAGACCCTTGGCGATAGGGGTGGTAACAGCTATCTTTCCCTCCATGATGTTCGCCTCGCCTTCGGTGACCAGTTGATATACTTTCTCTTGACCGTTTTTGGTGTTTTGCACACGTACTTTGGTCAGAATCTGTACCTCGTCGGTCTTAATGGTACTCTCGTCAATGATACGTGCGTCCATAATCTTGGCTTTGAGCATGGCTATCTTGCTCTCTAGGTGACCTTGCTCTTCCTTGGCGGCATCGTATTCGGCATTCTCGCTCAAATCACCTTTGTCGCGAGCCTCAGCGATAGCGGCTATCACTCGTGGGCGCTCTGTCCCCTCAAGGAACTGGAGCTCTTCTTTTAGTTTTTGTAGACCTTCTGCGGTCATGTACGTTGTTGCCATAATCAATATTTACGGTTAAAAATTTCACTCGCCAGAAACATCTGACGAGCGGCCTCCGGACTGGTTAAGTCGGGAAGCTGGTTCTCTTCTATATGTTGTATGTCTTTATTTTCTATCTCCATATTATATATAGGCAGTACTATAAAAAAATAACCCCTACCGGGGAGAGTTTTTGAAAAACAACAGGAAACTTCACAGCCTCCTGTTGCCATTAAACCTAAACCTTAACTATGAAAATTTTATTTGTTTTCGGTGCAAAGGTACAACTTTTATTTGATATATGCAAATATTTTGCGAAAAAAAATCACTTTTTGTGCGTTTTTTTTCATTTTTTTCAAAAAATGGGCATTTTTGAACACACAGAACTCCAAAAAACGAACAAATTTTCGCTATGAGCGAACAATTTCACCCTTGAGTGTCGCGGCAGTTGCGGAAAGAATTTTGACATTAACGAACTCTCCGATGTGTCGTCCTTCGCGCGGGAAGACGACTGTCTTGTATTGTGATGTTCGTCCGAACATATCTTCCCTGCTGCGCTTGGAGTATCCCTCGACCAGCACCTCGACCACTTTTCCCACTTCTCGCAGATTGCTCTCGAGCGAGAGGGTGTTCTGCAGGGCAATTATTTCGTTGAGCCGGCGTACTTTTTCTTCTTCGCTGACATTGTCGGGCAGATGTTTGCTGGCATAGGTGCCCGGGCGCTCGGAGTATTTGAACATGAACGCTGTGTCGAACCCAACCTCGCGCATGAGTGATAGTGTCTGGGCGTGGTCGTCGAGTGTCTCGTCGTGAAATCCGCAGAACACGTCCGTTCCGATTGTTGCGTCGGGCACAATACGCCGTATGGCAGCAATGCGCTCGAGATACCACTCGCGTGTGTATTTGCGGTTCATGAGTTTGAGGATCTTGTTGCTGCCGCTTTGAACGGGTAAGTGGATAAACTTGCAGATGTTCGGGTTGTCGGCAATGACTTGCAAGGTCTTGTCTGACATGTCTTTCGGGTGCGAAGTGGTGAAGCGGATACGCATATCCGGCACGGCTTGTGCAACCGTTTGTAGCAGGTCGGCAAAATCAAGGGATTGACGATTAGGATATTTACCATTTACGGTTTGGTCGGCTGCAGGTTGCCAGCAGTAGGAGTTGACGTTCTGCCCGAGGAGTGTGACCTCCTTGTAGCCGCGGGCCTGCAGGTCGCGCACCTCGCTAAGGATACTTTGTACGTCGCGTGAGCGTTCGCGTCCGCGGGTGTAGGGCACAACGCAGTAGGAGCAGAAGTTGTTGCATCCGCGCATAATACTAACGAACCCCGATATCTGTTTGCCCAGGCGTGCAGGGAGAACATCGGCGTAGGTCTCGGTGGTGCTGAGTTGCACGTTGATAGCCTGGTGCCCTTGCTCGCACTGAGCGATGAGGTTAGGCAGGTCGAGGTAAGCGTCTGGGCCGGCAACGAAATCAACTTTGTAGTCGCGCAGCAGTTGTTCGCCCATGCGCTCCGCCATGCAGCCTATGACACCGATCATGCGACGCTTGCCGTGCTTGCCGCCCGCCAATTCCTGCAGGCGGTGCTGAACGCGTTGCTCGGCATTATCACGAATGGAGCAGGTGTTAAGAAGAATGATGTCCGCCTTGTTGATGTCGTCGGTGTAATCGGCATCGGTGGTTCGCAGGATAGCCGCTACCACCTCGCTGTCAGCCACGTTCATCTGGCAGCCGTAGGTCTCTATATAAAATGTTTTTGCCATGAATGGGTGATGTTAGGCAGTAACTCTGTATGCTTTGGGTGTAACGGAAGTGTGGGTCTTGAAGAACCTGTTGAAGAATGCCACGTTATCGAATCCGAGCGACAAGCCTATCTCTTTGACCTGCAGATTGGTGAGTTTGAGTTTGGCTTTGGCATCGGTGATGATTGCCTCAACGATGAGATCGCCTGCAGTCTTGTTGCTGACCTGCTTGATGGTTGCGCACAAGTGCGGCAGAGTGATATGCATGACTTCGGCGTACTTGGAAACGTGGTGCCACTCGTGGTAATGCTTGAGTACGAGGTTGCAATACTCGTAGTAGATCTCGTTCTTGCGATCCTGTGGACGCAGCGTGGTTTCGGATTGCGAATGGAAGAAGCCGTTGTACGTCATTTGCAAAATGTTGTACATGTTGACCATCTTTTCTGTGTTGAGAAGTGAAGGCGTGCAGTTGGTGGCATCGATCATGAGCTTGCAGGTATCGACCATGATGTGTGCCTGCTCGTTGGTAAGAGTAACTATAGGCGAGTGCA
>CAMHEP010000011.1 GCA_946184195.1 uncultured Bacteroidales bacterium
TGAAGCATCTAAAATATGCACATTCACCACTTCTCCGATATGTCTTCCTTCTCTGGGGAAGACTACGGTTTTGTATCCGGATGTGCGTCCGTACATGTCATCGTGACTGCGTTTGGAATAGCCTTCTACCAGCACTTCCACACTCTTGCCTACTTCTTTTTTATTACTCTGCAGCGACAGTTCGTTCTGTAGGGCAATGATTTCATTGAGTCGGCGTATCTTCACCTCTTCACTCACGTTGTCCGGCAGGTGCTTCTGGGCATAGGTGCCCGGACGCTCACTGTATTTGAACATGAAGGCGGTATCGAATCCTACCTCACGCATCAGTGATAGGGTCTCTTGATGGTCCTCCTCGGTCTCGTCGTGGAAGCCGCAGAACACATCCGTGCCGATGGTGGCTTCCGGTAGTATACGTCGAATAGCGGCGATACGCTCCAAGTACCATTCCCTCGTGTACTTGCGGTTCATCAGTTTCAGTATCTTGTTACTTCCGCTCTGAACAGGCAGGTGGATGAACTTGCATAGGTTCTTATGACGGGCAATAGCTTCCAATGTCTCGTCGGACATATCCTTGGGGTGAGAGGTGGTGAATCGTATACGCATATCGGGTACCGCTTCTGCGACGAGCTCTAAGAGCTTAGGGAAACTAACATTTTCGTAGTGGTAAGAGTTCACATTCTGTCCCAATAGGGTCACTTCCTTGTACCCTTTTCGTTCCAGATCCCTCACTTCGCTCAGTATACTCTCCACATCGCGACTGCGTTCTCGTCCGCGGGTATAGGGAACGACGCAGTATGAGCAGAAGTTGTTGCAGCCGCGCATGATGCTCACAAAACCGCTGATTGACTTCCCGATGCGGGCAGGTAATATACCGGCATAGGTCTCTGTCTTGCTCAGTTCTATGTTGATAGCCTTGTTTCCGGCATCACATTGAGCAATCAGATTAGGTATATCCATATAGGCATCCGGACCGGCAACGAAATCCACACCATGGATATGAAGCAGTTCCTCGCCCATACGTTCTGCCATACAGCCGATTACACCTATCATTGCCTTTCTGCCGCTCTTCTTCATCTGTGCGTGTATTTCCTGCAGACGATGTTGCACCGTCTGCTCCGCTTTCTCGCGAATAGAGCACGTGTTGAGCAGGACGATATCGGCGTCTTCTATCTGTTCCGTGAGGACAGCGTCGGTGGTGTTCAGCACGGCTGCCACCACCTCGCTATCCGCTACGTTCATTTGACAACCGTAGGTCTCTATGTAGAAACGACGGGTCATCGTATGTAGTTCTCCCACTTCGTGTTGCGCATGTCGCCGCTCTTAAGGAACTCCTCGTGCATGGCGAAGGCGCAGGATAAGTTATGCTGTGTCTGGCCGTGCTTAGCGTACTTCAGGTAGTCACGAAGCATCTCCCTATATTCGGGAGCCACGCAGTTGTTGATGATTTCCTCTGCACGCTGACGAGGACTCTTGCCACGCAAGTCGGCTACACCTTGCTCGGTCACCAGCACTTTCACGGAGTGCTCCGAGTGATCCAGATGGGTCACCATGGGTACAATCGACGAGATAGCTCCGTTCTTAGCGGTCGAGGCGGTGGTGAAGATACTCAGGTAGGCATTGCGGGCAAAATCGCCGCTGCCGCCTATACCGTTCATCATCTTTGTGCCGCATACGTGCGTCGAGTTGACGTTGCCGTATATATCTGCCTCCAGGGCGGTGTTGATGGCAATCAGTCCTAAGCGACGGATAATCTCGGGGTGATTGGATGTCTCCTGCGGACGCAACAACATCTTGTCGTGGAAGAAGTCGAGGTCGGATAATACCTCTGCCATCTTGCTCTCCACAAGACGCAACGAGCAACCCGAGGCGAACTTACAGTGACCGGCTTTGATAAGGTCGACCACCGAGTCTTGTACGACCTCCGAGTACATCTCAAAGGGCGGGATATGAGGGTTCTTTCCTAACTCGCCCAACACGGCATTGGCTACGTTGCCTACACCGGATTGGATGGGAAGGAACGAACTCGGTATACGTCCCGCATGCATCTCTTTCTCAAGGAACATGGCTACGTTCTCACCTATCTTGGCGGTCGTAGCGTCCACCGGTGTGAAGGCGGCTATCTCGTTGGGACGGTTAGTCTTCACCACAGCGGCTATCTTGGCGGGATCAACCTTGATATGGTCTACACCGCAGCGATCCGAAGGCTTATAGATGGGTATCTCTTTGCGATAGGGAGGGTCAAGTGGCTCATATAGGTCGTGCATGCCGCGCATTGTCACGGGGAACATTTCGTTCAGCTCGACGATGATCTTATCTGCCATACGGCATATAGTCGGCATGATACCCACACCGGCTGCAGGAACGATGACGCCGTCTTCGCCTACATACGATGCTTCAATAACCGCCCATTTGGGTTTCGGCAAGAAACCGTAACGCAGGTCTTGAGCCATGTGACTCAGGTGCATATCGAAATAGTGCGTACCTTCCGCATTGATTTCTTCGCGCATCGACTTGTTCGACTGGTAGGGAGTACGGAACTCTACGGCATGAGCACGTGCCAGTGCACCGTCGCAACTGTCGCCCATCGAGGCGCCTGTCTCCAGACCTACGCGAAACTCTTTACCTTCGGCATGCAGACGCTCTGCGCGTTGTGCCAAAGCATACGGCACCGCCTTGGGCACACCGGTGGCAGTGAAACCACCCATGCCCATGACGTCTCCGTGTTGTATCAACTCAGCAGCCTCTTCGGCTGTCATATAGGGTAGTGCCATCGCTTACTCTGCTTTGCCGTCCGAACCCAATACGTTGATGATCTTATGCTTGTATAGCTCCTCCATCAGGTCGCGTGCAGGACCACAGTACTTACGCGGATCGAACTCACCCGGTTTCTCATCGAATACCTTGCGCACAGCGGCGGTGAAGGCAAGACGGCTGTCCGAGTCAATGTTAATCTTGCATACGGCACTCTTGGCTGCCTTGCGCAGTTGCTCCTCGGGGATACCTACTGCATCGGGCAATTTGCCACCGTGAGCGTTGATCATGTCTACATACTCTTGCGGAACGCTCGACGAACCGTGCAGTACGATGGGGAAGCCGGGCAGTTTCTCCATAATGGCGTCCAATACGTCGAATGCCAATGGCGGCGGTACCAGACGACCGGTCTTCGGGTCGCGGGTGCACTGCTCCGGTTTGAACTTGTATGCTCCATGGCTCGTACCAATCGAGATAGCTAAGCTGTCACAACCCGTGCGGGTAGCGAAGTCAATCACTTCCTCAGGACGGGTGTAGTGGCTCTCCTCGGCTTGTACATCGTCTTCCACGCCGGCAAGCACTCCTAACTCTGCCTCTACCGTGACATCGTATTGGTGAGCATAATCAACCACCTTGCGGGTCAGGGCGATATTCTCCTCGTAGGGCAGTGCACTGGCATCAATCATGACGCTTGAAAAACCGAAATCTACGCAGCTCTTGCATAGTTCGAAACTGTCACCGTGATCCAAGTGCAGACAGATCTGAGGATGCTCCCAACCTAACTCCTTAGCGTACTCTACAGCTCCTTGAGCCATATAGCGCAGAAGCGTTTGGTTGGCGTAGTTACGAGCACCTTTGCTCACCTGCAGGATAACAGGACTCTTGGTCTCGGCGGCTGCCTTGATGATGGCCTGTAACTGCTCCATGTTGTTGAAGTTGAATGCCGGGATAGCATAGCCTCCCTTGATAGCTTTGGCGAACATCTCACGCGTATTCACCAATCCTAATTCTTTGTAACTTACCATAATGATTTAAGATTTTAATGGGTTAATTATCTTTGTTTATTTTGTTTTTTTGCTTGCCCAAATAAAATAGCCGATGAGCAGGGCATACATGACCATGCCTGCTATGGCGGCACCGTTACCGCCTGCCCATTCGCTCATGTACCAGTCTGCTCCGGCGAATTTGACGATAGCGCTCACTACACCCATCAGTGCACCACCGGCGATGAAACCGCTGGCTATCAGCGTGCCTTTCTCTTGGTGTTTCTCACCTACCAGCCAACTGATAGCACCACCTACCAGCAGGGGCGTATTTAGCGTCAGCGGGATGAACATACCCAAGGCAAACGCCAATACCGGCACACCCATTGTGTTCAATATCAGCGCCAGTACGGCTCCGGCGAGATAGAGCATCCACGGCGCACCCTGACCCGACATGAGAGGCTCTATCACAGCTGCCATCGCGTTGGCTTGAGGTGCCACCAAAGCGTTCTCACCTACGAAACCGTAGGTCTTATTCAGCACCATCATCACGCCGCCTACCGTGGCTGCAGAGACCAGCGTGCCGAGAAATTTCCATGTCTCTTGCTTGGCGGGCGTCGTACCGATCCAATATCCTATCTTCAGGTCGGTGATGAATCCGCCTGCCATAGCTAAGGCTGTACAGACCACACCGCCTATCACCATCGCTCCTACCATGCCGCTGGCGCCCTTCATGCCAATCGCGACAAATACGACACTCGCGATAATTAGTGTCATCAGCGTCATACCGCTAACAGGGTTGCTACCCACGATAGCAATGGCATTAGCAGCCACTGTCGTGAAGAGGAACGATATCACGGCTACCACCAGAAAGGCTACTATGGCCTGCATCAGGTTATGCAGCACTCCTACCCAGAAGAACACTAACGTGCATACCAATGCCACAACGATGGCGATGAGTAGCATCTTCATACTCAGGTCACGCTCGGTACGCACCACTTTTGCGCCTTGTCCATTGTCCTTTCGTCCATTTCCCAGTTCCTTACCGGCAAGTCCCACGGCACTCTTGATGACACCCCAACTCTTTACGATGCCTATCAGCCCTGCCATCGCTATGGCACCGATACCTATATTCCTTCCGTATTGCACAAACAGCATCTGTGGGTCGGTTGCCTCCATACCCGGCATCGTGCCCATCACGGGGAGCAGCACCCACCATACGAAGAAACTGCCGGCGCAGATGACAGCGGCATACTTAAGACCGATGATATAACCTAATCCCAGTACGGCGGCACTCGTGTTGATGCTGAAAACCAATTTCGTCTTGGCTGCCAGGGCTTCCCCCCATCCGGTCATGCGGGTGCTTAAACTCTCAGTCCATAGGCCGAAGGTGCTCACCGCAAAGTCGTATAGACCGCCTATGACGGCAGCCCATATCAGGGGCTTGGCTTGTCCCTCACTACTCTCGCCGCTCACCAGTACTTGGGTCGTCGCGGTAGCTTCGGGAAACGGATATTCACCGTGCTTCTCTTGTACAAAATATTTCCGGAAAGGGATAAGGAACAAGATACCTAAGCATCCGCCCAGCAGACTGCTGAGGAATACTTGCATGAAGTTGACGGTTATGTCTGGGTATTTGGCTTGCAGGATATAAAGGGCGGGGAGGGTGAAGATAGCGCCGGCTACGATGACGCCGCTCGATGCTCCGATACTCTGTATGATTACGTTCTCACCCAATGCGTTCTTTCTACGCATGGCACTCGACATACCCACGGCGATGATAGCTATCGGTATGGCAGCCTCAAAGACCTGACCGACCTTCAACCCTAAGTAGGCTGCGGCGGCCGAGAAGATGATGGCCATCACCACGCCCATTATCACGCTGTAGGGTGTCACTTCCGGATACTCTTTGTCTCCACGCAATATCGGTTCGTATTTCTCGCCGGGTTTGAGCGGTCGACCCGCATTCTCCGGTAATTGACTCTTCTGCTGTCCCATTTATATTGTCCTTTTATTGGTGGCTCTACTGGCAGAGCCGCATTTGCGCTTGCAAAGATACTCAAAAAAAATGAATTGGCGAAATATTTAATAAAATATTTTTGAAAAAACAACAAAGACACAACAAAAACAGCCAAGAAACCTGTCAGTAACAAAAAAATAACAAAGAAACCGTTTGTCGGTTTCTTTGTTGAAATGAGGAAGTGTGAGTCGCCAATTTCAAAGAGCGAAATTCTCTATGAGAGCCACTTCCGATGTGTACCGCGAGTGGGACTTGAACCCACACAGCCATCACTGGCCAAAGGATTTTAAGTCCTTCGTGTCTACCGATTCCACCATCGCGGCAGCCTTATCACCATTAGACGCTGCAAAATTACTGCTTTTTCTGCATTCCCGCAAATTTTTCTTTCTTTTTCTTGATTTTTTTGCATGATTGTTATTCTTCCACTATCCGGATTCCGTCGTTCTTCGCCTCTGCCGCCTCACCATTAATAACTTTTACACTACTCTTCCTCGGGGACGTGACGGGGACGTGACGGGGACGTGGTCGGGGCGTGCCATCGCTTGCTCCACTTCGCAAAAAATCACCGATACGCACAAAAACATTTGCAGGTGTGCGTTTTTTTACGTATCTTTGCAGGCGAAAAAAGTATCATACCCCTATGAAAAATGTTTACATAGCTGTAGCATTCTCCGCTCACTCTATTGCAAGTACTCGTTCCATAGCAAGGAATAGACTGATGATGATTGCCATTCTGGCACTCCTATCCACTGCCATTCTGGCACAGGATGATGGCATCGGTAAGGCACTCACCTCCGTCGCTGCCATAGGTGCCGAGACGAGGACCGTCAGCGAGGTCACTGACACCACCCGCGTCGACACCGTCACTAAGCCCGTCATACCCGTGTGGAAACAGAAACTATACTATGGCTACAATTTCGACATCTACTATCATAATGATTCGAAGACTACTAAAAAAGAGAACGGATGGTCTATTCGCTTTGAACCCGAGATTGGATGGAAACTCAAAGAGCGTGTCTATCTTGGCGTACGTCTGGGGGGATGTTATCAGGATAGTTATACCACCTTCACGCTCGAAAAACTGGACGGCACAACCTATAATCAGGACCTACGTATCCAACATGGACAATGGGAGGTCACACCCTACGCACGATATCGACTCAAGACGATTTTTAACGGCAAGGTGGGTATATGGCTCGAGGGACACCTCTATGCCGGCATGGACTTCCCACGTGTGAACGACGGAGAAGTGAAAGGTACCGACTACGACGGACTCCGCTACAGCGCTACTTATGGCTTGCAGGTAGCTCCCGTCATCACATATCAATTCAATAGGAAAAGCACCTTCCAGATTTTCTTCTCCATCATCAGTTTCGGATATAGTGGTACCACACGCTTCTACAGAAACGATGAGGAAGGTAACTATCGGGAGTATACCAACGATGTCATTATCTTCTCTGGGAAACTGCGCAACCTGATTGCCAACCAGTTCACTCCCGCTCTATATGGCTTGAAATTCGGTATACAGAAGAGTTTCTAACTTCTCCTCCGTGGAATATGGAGCACACTTCGTTACATATTATCCGTGAGATAACACCACTCAGCGATAAAGATTGTTTCTATCTCGTTGAACGGCGCAAAAATACCTTCGATTACCCTATCCATACACACAGTGTGTATGAACTCAATTTCATCAGCGGTGGTCGTGGCGTGAGACGTATCGTCGGCGATAGCGTCGAACTCATCGGGGATAAGGAACTGGTGCTGGTGACCAAATCCGATTTGGAGCATACTTGGCAGCAGGGGGAATGCCAACAACGAGATGTACGCGAGATAACACTCCAGTTTGCTCCAGACCTCTTACCGCCTATTATGCTGCAGAAAAATCAGTTCCTATCCATCGGACATATGTTCACCCGTGCACAAAGCGGACTGCTCTTCAGCCATGATGTGACCGAACAAGCAGAGACCCAACTCAATGAGATACTGACTATTCATGATGGTTTCGACCAAATCACGGCCTTGATGAAGTTGCTACATTCACTCTCGCTTGATGACGGGGCGCGTGAACTGGCTTCTACAGGCTTCGCTGCGGCTACCGAGTTCACGGACTCGCGACGCGTGAAGAAAGTGGATCAATACCTGCGCGAACATTTCCGCGAGGAGGTACGACTCAAGGATTTGGCGGACTTGGTCGGCATGTCCGAGGTGGGGTTCAGCCGTTTCTTCCGTATGCGTACGGGCGTGCCTATGAGCGCGTACCTTATTAATATACGTATCGGTCATGCTACAAGACTGCTCATCGACACCACCGACAACATCAGCGAAATAGCCTATAGCTGCGGATTCAACAATATCAGCAATTTCAATCGTATCTTCCTCAAATATAAAAACCTGACTCCTCTACAATTCCGGCGTATGTACAAGAAAACACGTCGCTTGGTTTGATAAATTCCATCACTCTCCCTCCCCCCCATAAAAAATATATATTTTTGGAGGATGCTATCAATATAGTATTTTTTTAGCAAGAAAACACACTTTTCTTTCAATATGTTGTTTCAGTGCCATACTTGGCTAAAATAGTGTTAGATTGTGCGCCAAAAAAGCACTATCTTTGCAGCGCAAATACAAAACACCCATGATTGACACGGAATTGTAACCTCAATTATTAACAATAAAGTATAACCAAAAACACAACTAACATGAAAAAAACCTTTCTTCTACTTGGTCTCTTGGCACTCGTTACCATAGGGACGAATGCGCAAAGTTTTGTCCAGGATTTAGATTTATCAGATTTCGGGGCATGGTCTCCGGCGACCTATGATGCTGAAACTAAGACACTCACGGTGGATAGACAGTATGGCGGTGGGCAGATATATTACGGCACGAAAGATGTTACCGGCTATGACCGTGTGGTATTGACGTTGAGCAGTGCCTCTACGGCTGATGTATACTTAACCGTGTATTACCCTGGCGATACACCTGCCAATCATAATATCACCATTGCGGCAGGAGCAACGAGCGGAACCCTCTTCTTGAAGGCAAATACTATCGAGAAGATCTTTATCACCGCCTCAGCAGCGGTCCCGGTCCAACTGTCGTCCCTACGTCTGGAGACTCCATTGACCGAAAACCTGTGGTCGGGCACATTGACGGCAGATAATTGGACAAACAATCAGGAGATACCGGCATCCCAATTAGGAATGCTATCGGCGGGCGATAAGCTCATAGTGAATGTCACGGGAAAGGATGCCACCAACGCTTGGCCCGGTGTGCATATATACGCAGCGAACGATTGGGCAACCAGTTATGCTAATGTGGGATTAACAGATGTATCCACCTTCCCCTATCAAGCCGTCTTCACGTTGAACGAGGCAATGGTGACAGCCTTTAAGGCTAACGGTTTGCGTATTCGCGGTGCCGCCTTTACGGCATCGAGTGTGGATTGGCGTAAACACTCGCTACTATGGAGCGGTTCGCAAACAATGGGAAGCGGCTGGGCCGAGTATGTACAGATACCGGCTGCTGATTTGGCAACGTTGGATGCCGGTGATGAATTATGCCTTCGCGTGACGGCTGCGTCTAATGGAGGTGTCATCCTGCTGCAAGATGGTGATTGGACAAATTTTGCACCCTCAGTGCAGTATAATTTCGATGCAGATATAGATGCCTCTACTGTTATCACTTTACCTGTTTCCTATTTGACGGCGAAGAAATTAGACGGGAAGAACCTGATTGTTAAGGGAACTGACTATACGATTGATGCTATCTACTTTAAGGAGAAGAAAGTTGTCACATCGCAAACATTAACTCTTACGGTGAGTGATGCCGGACTGGCAACATGGGTACTCCCCTTTGATGCTGAATTGCCCGATGGTGTTAGGGCTTTTACGTTGGCATATGCAGGCGAAGACGAGATTGAGTGCACCGAGGTGGATGTTATCACGGCTAATCAACCTGTGCTCATTGAGGCTGAGGCAGGTACATACGATTTTACCTCTGCTGATAATGCGGTGGTGACCTATGCAAGTACCCTTGCAGAGGGCGCACTGATAGGTACCTACTATGACCTATCACCCTTGGTCGCTAATGTCGGCGACAATTATAACTATGTCCTCGCTAATGGTGCAGCAGGAGTGGCTTTCTATCCCGTCGGCGACAATGTCAGCGTAGTTCCTTTCCATGCTTACCTCCAATGTACTTACAACTCCGCTGCTACTCCTTCAGCGGCTATGCGTCTCGTCTTCCACCGTACACCGACAGATGTGGAGCACGTTGTAGAGTCAGAGAACGTAGAGGTGCGTAAAGTCATACGTGACGGACAAATAGTCATCATTCGCAACGGTGAAGAATATAATATCGCAGGTCAAATCATTAAATAAAGACTAAATATGAAAAAGACTTATATACAGCCTCTCGTTGAGAGCATTCACGTACAAATGCAACAAGCACTTTGCCTATCAGGTGCCAACACCTATCAACCTACAGTGGGCTTTAGCCACGAGCGTATTGACAATACGCAGGGACTTTAATCACGAACAAATAAATCTATTTTATTATGAAAAAGATATTTTTTCTCGCCGCTCTCCTCTTTAGCGGCATGACCATGATGGCTCAACAAAATCTATGGTCGGGCACAATGGATGCCGGCAACTGGGCTAACTATCAGGAGATAGCCGCCGACCAACTCAATGAGTTACAGGCAGGCGATGTACTCTGTGTCAGCATCAGCACTATTGACAAAGTAAACTACGAATGGCCCGCTGTCTATTGCTATCCTATCGGTGACTGGGAGCATTCGTTCTGCGAGCAACAATTGGGTGACTTAGAGGCTCCCCTCGTGGTACGTTTCACATTGACGGCTGAACAGGTGAATATCATGCAGACCTCCGGTTTTATGGTGCGTGGCTGCGGCTTTGTCATGACATCGGTGGATATAGAGAGTTCAACTCCTGTGTCCGAGGTTGAGTTATGGTCAGGTACTTTGGATGCCGGTAACTGGGCAAACTATCAGGAGATAGCTGCTGACCAACTCAGTGGCGTGCAAGCCGGTGATGTGCTCTCTATCAGCATCAGCACTATTGACAAAGTAAACTACGAGTGGCCCGGCGTCTTCTGCTATCCTATCGGCGACTGGGAGCATTCGTTCTGCGAGCAGCAACTGCGAGACTTAGAGGCTCCTCTCGTGGTACGTTTTACTTTGACGGCTGAGCAGGTGAACATCATGCAAACCAACGGCTTTATGCTGCGTGGCTGCGGATTCATCATGACCCGCGTGGCTATCGAGAAGAAGGGGGAAGCTACCGCCATTGACATGCCCGAAGCCACGATGGACAATAGACGCTACGACATCCAAGGACGAATGGTTGGGGATGATTACCACGGCATCGTCATTGTAGGTGGTAAGAAAGTACTTCAATAATGATAAACCCTATTCACTAAATGAGTCGCTCTATGTCGATTCTCAGTATATTACTGCTGCTATCAGCTTGTGCCGCTTCTCCGCAGGGGGAGGAACCTTCCGCGCCCACGCAGCAACCTGCGACCAAGACATATACGCTGACAGACAAGCAAGCTAACGAGGAAGCACACCATCTCTTTGACGTGCTTGCCTCGTTCTATGGCAAACAAATCATGTCAGGAGTGGTGGCTAAAGTGGATTGGAACATTGTCGAGGCAGAGAATGTTTACCAATGGACAGGTCAGTATCCCGCCCTTAACGTCTTCGACTTCAATAATATGCATGCCTCCAAGGATGTTAACCCCAACGGTTGGCTCGATTATAGCGACATTTCTGTGGTGCGTCAATGGCATCAGAATGGCGGCGTGGTGGGATGTATGTGGCACTGGAATATGCGAGCGAACAACGGAACGGACATGACTTGCTCACCCGGTGACCAAGCATGGGAGACGAAATTCGACTGCTCACGTTTATCCGACACGAACTCACAGGAGTATAAGCAGGTATGCAAGGACATTGACCAAGTGGCGTCCTATCTCAAACTCATGCAGAAAGAGGGAATACCCGTCATTTGGCGTCCGCTGCATGAGGCTGCCGGTAATATCTATGAATATACTGGCGGTAAGGCATGGTTCTGGTGGGGAGCACAAGGTGCCGAAGCTTATAAGGCACTATGGCGATTCATGTATGACAGACTCGTACAGCATCACGGACTGCATAACCTCATTTGGGTGTGGACCAGTCAGGTGAATGACACCGCCTTCTATCCGGGTGATGACTATGTGGACATCATAGGACGTGATAACTACTATGCACTGCAATACCCTTTGCATAAAGAGTATGAGCAACTTAGCCGTCTCTATCCCACCAAGATGATTACCCTTGCCGAATGCGGCAACGGCGACGAGGTGAAGATGTCGCTGATGGGTAATATATGGCAGGAAGGTAGTCGCTGGCTTTGGTTTATGACGTGGTATGACTACGATTATACCCTCGATGCCGGCGAAAACCATCGTTATGCCTCCCGCTCTTGGTGGCTCGAAGCCTTCACCCATCCCTATGTGCTCACTCGCGACAAAATGAAACAGTTGCTCACCCCCTGATAATATACTGATTGCCATGAGACACCCACGATTATTACCATTCCTGATGCTGATGCTGATACTCCGGCTACCTGTCGGAGCTGTGGAACGCACTTTACTCATCGGACCCAAGACAATCGGCCCGGCATGGCGCGACCGCATCCATGTGCTTCCGGAGCAGTTCGCCAACTGTCAGGCGGGCGACCAACTTACCCTCTATACTCGGGATGTGATGAACTGGGCACAGGCTGCCTTGCAGAATCCTGCTAACGGACAGGCTCTCGAACCTCAATATGCGTATTTCTCCCTCAAAGGACCGGCACGTATCACCATCACCGAGACCATGCTGCCTGTCCTGCATACACAGGGACTGGTCCTGACGGGGCATGATTATGTGATTAGCTCGCTTACACATATCCCCGCCACTGAAATCGTGGAGCAGCCTATCTGGCGGGGACCGGCAAGCCGCATGGCGCCCGATTGGTCGAAATCGGTTGAACTCACACCCCGTACCTTTAGGAATGTAAGGGTGGGAGACGGACTGCGTTTCTATTTCCGTGATGTCGAACCGGGGGCCGCTTTTAAACTCTCTAATATGATGTACGCACCGCTCGAAAAAGCGGTTGACGGTGTAGGGGTGTCTGGGGATTCGTTCACCTATTATATAGATACGCAGGCGCGATTGATAGCCTTGTCGCTCGCTGCGCAGAATGGTGTGAGTGTACGTGTCGGGGGAAAAGGATATACCCTCACCCGCATCGCTATCGTACGTTGCACTGCCGAGCAGGATACTTCGCTTGTACATGCCCAAAGGGCTCCCCGTGAGTATAAGTTGCGCCCGGGCGAAGTCTTCCACGGAGAGAAAGTTTATCCGTGCGATTGGTCCGGCAATCTCAGTCTCACGGCTGAACCGTTCCAGCAGTGCCGCGAAGGCGACGAATTACTCATCACCTATCGTCATCTGAGCACGGAATGCACCCCTCAACTATCGCTGCGTGACTCGCGCTCGTGGGCAGACCTGGCAGGAAAAGGCGATGCTAAGTGGATTCAATTGGATGGACAGGTCATCATCTATCCCCTCACCGGTGTGGCTCTTGATGCTGTCAAAACGCGTGGGTGCATTCTCTCAGGTGTCGGATGTACCGTCACACGCATTGTTCTTAGGAAGAAATAGTTTAACCTATCATACACATGAAATACAATAGATTTATCATTCTTCTCGCGACATTTGTCTGCACCCTTCCGTCCTTGGCTGACCGACGAGTGGAAGGAACGGTCATTGACGGAGTATTCCCCGATGAAGCGCTCATGGGAGCCAGTGTCAAGGTCCCAAGTACCAATATCGGTACCATCACCGATATGGACGGACATTTCGAACTCATGGTGCCCGATAATGCCAAAGTCGTTGAGATATCGTTCGTCGGATATCAGACTGTCATGGTCAATTGCCAATCGGACGCTCCTATACGTATCACGCTCAAAGAGGATGTGGCTCAGATGGACGAATTGGTTGTTATCGGTTATGGTACGATGAAGAAATCAGACCTGACTGGTACGGTAGCTCAAGTCAAAGGCGATGAACTGGTGACAGCAGGACAGGTGGACCTCACACGTTCGCTGCAAGGCAAGATGGCAGGGGTGGAGGTGCAGCAAAGCGATGGTACCCCGGGCGGTGGCATGTCTATCACCGTTCGTGGTGCCAACTCCTTCTCTACCACAACGCAACCCCTTTACGTCATCGACGGAGTCCCCTACGAATCCGGTACTACACCCGCTAACGGTATTGGAGAGGGCAACACAAGCAGTAACCCGCTGGCGAATATCAACCCCCACGATATTGAGTCCATGGAGGTTCTCAAGGATGCTTCGGCTACGGCTATCTATGGTTCACGTGGCGCTAACGGCGTGGTGCTCATCACTACCAAACGAGGTAAGACGGGAAAGGTCAACGTGGAGGTTAGCGCTAACTTTGGTGTGCAGCAGGTGACGAAGAAGATGCCTATGCTCTCTGCTCCTGATTATGCACGCTATGTCAATGAGCAATATGACAACGACCGCTATTACATGGGATTATCCTCCGACCGTGTGCCCTATTCCGGTACATGGGGACACCCCTACGTGGATGGTGTGATGCTTACCACGGGCGGTGTCTATACGGGTTCACCCGAGGACTATGAGAATCCGGGAGAACATGTCGATGAACATGGTTGTCGAACCATGCTGGGAGCCTCCGATTGGCAAGACGAGATATTCCGCACCGCCTTTACCCAAGACTACAATATCAGCGTCTCAGGAGGAAGTGACAAAGGATGGTACCTCATCTCCGGTAACTATGCCAACCAACAGGGTATCATCCGCAACTCCGGCTACGAGCGTTATTCGGTACGTGCTAACCTCGGCATCCATGCAACCCGCTGGCTTGAGATAGGAACGAATACCTCGTTCACGGTCTCCACAACCAACTTTGCCAATACACTTGACTACAACACTTCTGTTATACGTTCCGCACTGATTTTCCCTGTTACCTATGGACCCGATATGGATACGCAGGAGCAGGATGAACTTAACTGGCTGGCATCTAACCCTGCAGCCTATGTTCGTACTACCAAGGACCAGCTCAAGGGCATCAGTGTCTTCTCGTCATCGTATGTCGAATTGACCTTCACGCCATATCTCAAGTTCCGCCAGAATCTGGGAATCGGTTATAACGACAATCACCGCGGTTCATATGTGGGACGGCATACCTACGAGGGACGTGTACCTACAGCGGGTAAAGCCTCCCGGTCTACCGGTATATGGCGTTCACTCTCCGGCGAAAGTATCCTCACCTACGACCAGCGTTTCGGATCGGATCACCATATCAATGTGATGGGAGCTTTCTCTATTGAGGAGGGGGCTTGGGATAATTTCAGCCAGACTTATTGGGGATTCCCTGATGATGAGACGCAGGATAATAACATGGAGCGTGCCCTCTATTCGGGCACACCAACATCCGATAATGGCAAGCAACGGCTACTATCCTTCCTTGCCCGTGCCAATTATACACTCATGGACCGCTATCTCTTCACGGCATCGGTACGTACCGATGGGTCTAGTAAGTTCCTCTCACGCAATAAATGGGCAACTTTCCTATCCGGTGCCTTCGCATGGCGTATGAGTGAAGAGCCATGGTTGAAGCCGCTGGGTATATTCGATAATTTCAAGTGGCGCGTCTCCTATGGCGAGACGGGTAATCAGGGTATCGGTTCCTACCGTACTCTGAGTTTTATGGACGTGGCTAACTATCCTTTTGGCGGTGCTACCGCCAGTGGTATGGCAATGGTCACATGGCGCGGACCCGTAGATGAGGACCTCCGATGGGAAACGACCGCTCAGGTAAATGCCGGTGTCGACATAGCGGTACTTAATGGCCGATTGAGTCTCACGGCTGACTATTACTTCAAGAAAACACGCGACCTGCTACAAGCTGTGCAGATACCCTCGTCAACGGGATTTACCAACATGCTTACCAACAAAGGGCATGTCATTAACCAAGGGCTTGAACTCACCCTTTCGGGTAAACCCATCGCTACCAAGGACTGGCATTGGTCCGTAGATGTCACTTTCTCGCTCAACCGCAATCGCATAGGCGGCTTGGACGGCGACCAATTCGCGACGGCGCTTTGGTCAGGTGTAGACAATGTGTTCATCCAGCGTAACGGACTGCCCATCGGCGCTGTATACGGCTATGTGGAGGATGGTTTTTATAATAACCTGAGCGAAGTGCGTGCCGACCCGCAGTATGTCAACGCTACGGATGCCGTAGCCTTGAGCATGGTGGGAGAGATACGCTATCGGGATGTTAACAAAGACGGACTCATTAATGAACAGGACCGTGTCGTTATAGGGGATGTCAATCCCGTCTTCAGCGGTGCTCTGGCTACTGAACTGCGCTGGCGGGATCTGAGCCTGAAGATTTCGTTCGTCGGCAGTTACGGCAACGACATTGTCAATGGTAACCTCATGGACATCAAACTGGCTAACCAGGGTAATATCACCTACGATGCCTATCTCACGCGCTGGACACCCTCTAACTACGAGAACGCACAATGGCCTAAGGCAACGTCTGGTTACCAGCGTACCTACCGTTTCTCCAATCGGTATATCGAGGACGCTTCCTATCTCCGCATGAAAGACCTCTCCCTCTCGTATAACCTGCGCCAACCATTCCGAGGCATGGACCATATACTATTTGGCTTCACCGTGACGAATGTTTTCACACTATCCAAATATTCCGGCTACGACCCCAATGTCAATGCCTTCGGCGGCGACTCGTCACGTCGTGGAGTGGACGTATATGCATACCCTTTGAGTCGAACCTTTGCGTTCTCTATCACGTGCGCTTTCTAAAACAATGACAACTATGAAACAGAGATTATTACACCATTATCTTTTCCTGCTTGCTCTGGTAGCATGTTTCGCTATGACAGGCTGCTCTTTTCTGGAGGAGAAACCAACCTCTAATATCACCGTTGATCAGATAGAGGATAGCCCTACCGGTGCGGCGTTACTCGTTACAGGAGTATACTCCAACTGGCTATACGATATGTTTTGCTGGGGGTTCTTCCCCAAGGTCATCGAGATGGATAACGACTATATATCAGGTCCGGATTGGCTCTTCGGCTACATAGGATCGGGTAACTTCAATGGTGAGGATGCTACGGAGAAACTATGGACAGGTCCCTATAACCTCATCAACGATGCCAATATCGCCATACGACGTATCAACGGTATGCAGAATCTGACCACGGCTCAACGTGATAACGCCGTCGGCGAGGTGCTCTTCCAGAAAGCGTTCGCCTATTTCCTCCTTGTGCGTGCCTTTGGTCCCGTGCCTTGGTTGGATGAAGATGTTACGTCTTCCGGTGTCTACCACCAGCCGCGTGCATCCGTCCATGACATATATGGTCATATTATCGCTATGCTTACAGAGGCTAATCGTAAAATGTATCGCATGGGTGATAGCGGTTATCAGAAAGGGCATGTATCTGCCGGCTCGGCAGCAGGCATGCTCGCCAAAGTATATGCCACTATGGCTGCAGGAGCCATGCCCGCAGGTACACCCATAACCGTTAAGACAGGTGCACCCTATATAGTCGCCATGGCTCCCGACGGGCATGAGGTCAAGATATGCCGCGAACCTACGGCACAGACCTTCCGTAAAATTGCAGTGGAAGGCTATACCTTCGATGCGGATACTTGCTGGCAGCGTGCCTACGAGTGGGCACAACGTGTCATGGGGGGAACCTATGGTACGTACACCCTGCTACCCTATGACCAACTATGGAAACGCGCTTCACGTGACGAATCGGAGTTTATGTGGGCGGTGCGTTCTGTATGCAACGATATGAAATACCGCACATCTGTCCATACTCAGTTCTCCGGTTATAAGAAAAGTGCTGACAGCGAGTTCCTCGCCTCGGGCGGATGGGTAGGAAATACCTATAACTGGTATGCGCTCTTCGACTCAATCGACTATCGTATCACTCGTGGCGTACGTCATTTCTGGCGCTATACATCACAGGAGAGTTACAACGGCTGTTTCTATTATCCCCAATCGTGGTCTGTTCGCGTCACCGGTAAGGATGCTTATGGCGTAGAGATTCGTCAACCGGACTCTATTTATATGGCAACCGGTTATAGCTACCAATATTCCACCGATGCTCAGTGCCTCGCTTTCACCACTAAATATGATGACGTGGAGGATGTCGCTACCGAGTATGCCGATTCCAACTATCCTTTTTTACGCTATGCCGATGTGGTGCTTCTTTGCGCCGAGGCAGCTAACGAATTGGGTAAAAACGATAGTGCGCGAATATGTCTCAATATGGTGCGTGAGCGCAGCAATGCCACCTTGCTGGCTGCTAACGATACACGTGATGCCATGCGCTCACTCATTATCGAGGAACGTGCTAAGGAACTGGCATGTGAGGGAGACCGTCGTTGGGACCTTGTCCGCTGGGGTATTTACTTGGATGCTATGAATGCTATCGGAGGCTATGACGACGGAGGTGTCAACAAGAATCGCTACCGCCGAAATCTTCTCTTCCCCATCCCTAAAGCGGAGATAGATGCTAACCCCTATATACAAACCAATAATTTCGGATGGT
The DNA here is from genome assembly GCA_946184195.1 of uncultured Bacteroidales bacterium. GTDB lineage: Bacteria > Bacteroidota > Bacteroidia > Bacteroidales > Paludibacteraceae > Colicola. Next base: position 18,447 of record CAMHEP010000011.1, read on the forward strand.
AAAATGAAAAAGATTGTATTAGCTCTCCTCATACTCGTCAGCCTGAACGGCTGCCGTGACATACGCGAATTGGATAAAGGTGTTGTGGACAATTACACGAATAACGGTGCACCTGTTATCACCGCTGTCTATTATGTAGGTGATACTCTCACGGCTCTTACTTCCGTCAGACCGAAGTCATTTATCCGTATCGAGGGACGCAACTTAGCGTCAGCTACGCGTATTAACATAGGCGGTATAGAGATACCGCTGCGTACCCATGCCTTCACCGAGGCACAATATGCTGTCGTGCAGATTCCCGATATCATCCCCGTTCACACGACGAGCGAGTTGCTTTATGTTACCGCTGAGGGTACTATGCATTATCCGCTCACACTCTCCATCCCTGCACTTCAACTGTATGGACTCATGAACGAGTTTGTCTTTGCCGGTAGCGAAGTGCGTCTCAATGGTAAATACTTCGAGACCTACGGTTTTGGTGACTCCACTCGAGTCCGGATGATACTGCGTCATGCAGATAGCGGCTATGAACAACGTATATATGCCGACTCTTGTTTGGGCGATTATTGCGCTATACATATACCGCGTGACTGTCCCGATAACAGCCGTCTTTTTGTGATCTGGCAGTCTACACAAGGGGAGCAAACCCGTATATTGCCTTTTCGTCCCAACGAACATCTACTCTTGGGCAATTTTGACCTCACGGATGGTGGGAACAAGGACTATGTAACTGATGGTTCGCATAGCGGAGACCCGGGATGGCTTGGGTATAAATACTGGCGCTACTGTCGTCAACAGTCTCAATGGAATTGGTTCGATACACATTGGCGCTTCCGTTGGCAGGAGGCGGACGCTACGGCGCACCCCGAGAACTACTACCTATGCTTTGAGGTCTTGACGGAGGCTAAGCATCCTTTCTATCGACAAACTGACGATAGTGGCAACCCCATCGGCGGAGGATACATGTTTAATTTGGCTGACTGTGGCAATGTACAGTTCGACCCGGTCGGTATGGGCGTGCAGAATACTGCCGGAAAGTGGGTTACCATACGTATGCCGTTACGTGACCTCGTTGCAGGTAAGTCCCTTCCTACCGTCGGGACATCGGTGGAAATCAACTTTATCTGCCAACCCAATACGGGGGATTGGGACTGTGATCACAGCTTCGGACAATTTCGTATTGAACCTATCTTATACAACGACTAATCTTATTACGACTAATGTATATGAAGAAGACCGTAATTTTAGTACTCTGTGTGACAAGTGTGCTACTATCTATCCATGCGCACCCCTATGAGTTGGAGACGCAAAATGCTAAAATACTCTTGGAAGCAGAGCAGGGAAAAGAGTTGAAATGCCTCTATTTCGGCGACAAATCAGCCACCTATAAAGAGGCTGTCGTTTCGGGCATAAATGGGTGTGCTGCTTTGCCTGCCTTTGGTGATGTTGACATGATACATCTGCCTGCCCTACAGGTGCAGCATGCTGATGGAGACCTTACTACACAGTTGCGTGTACAACGTGTGGAGCAGCGTAATGAGGATAGGTATACAGAACTTGTGGTGCATCTTAGTGATTCGGTACATCCCTTGTCCTTACGTGTCTATTATCGTGCCTATCATCATTCCCCTGTATTTGAGACTTGGACGGAGATAGAACACCGCGAGAAACAACCCATTATCCTCAAACGCTATGATAGCGGTCACCTCTGTTGGGAACATACAACATCTGCTTACCTGCTACACTTACATGGCGACTGGGCTGCTGAGGCAGTGCCTACGATAGAACCCATCAATCGGGGCGTGAAGACCATCCGTAATACTGACGGAGCACGCAATGCACACCTTGATGCACCAGAGGTGATGATTGGTCTGGACGGAAAACCTGAGGAACAGCATGGACGCGTTATTGGTGCAGCTCTATGCTGGAGCGGTAACTACGAGTTACGTACCACATTGGATAATGCAGGTACTACCCACCTGTATGCGGGTATTGACCCGCAAAGCAGCGAGTATGTGCTACTGCCTAAGACAACCTTCACTACACCCAAATTGGCGTTCGCATATTCCATGGAGGGCATGGGCGGCGTGAGCCGCGCTTTCCATAGTTGGGCACGCCATGAAAACATGCTTCACAACGGGGAGGATGTTAGAAATATTCTGCTCAACTCATGGGAAGGTATCTATTTCGATATCACCGAGGAACGCATCGTGCGTATGATGGACGATATAGCTGGCTTTGGCGGAGAACTCTTTGTGATGGACGACGGCTGGTTCGGTGCTAAGTACCAGCGAAACAGCGACGATGCCGCATTGGGCGACTGGGTGGTCGATACCCGCAAACTGCCGAATGGACTGAAAGCACTAACCGATGCCGCTAAAGAACGGCATATCAAGTTCGGTATCTGGATCGAACCCGAAGCGGTGAACACCACCTCCATGCTCTACGAACAGCATCCCGATTGGGCATTACAGGTCAAAGGACGTGCACTCAAACTCGGACGTGGTGGCACTCAATTGGTGCTCGACATGACCAACCCCAAAGTGCAGGATTTTGTCTTTAACATGGTGGATGACTTACTCACTAAACACCCCGAAATCTCCTATATCAAATGGGATGCCAACGCCTCTATCCAGAACTGCGGTTCGCCCTATCTGGATCAAACAGCGAAGCGGTCTAATAGTGCATACGGTCTGACTTCTAACCTCTATGTGGACTACCATCTGGGGCTGGTCAAGACGCTCGAACGCATCCGCGCCAAATACCCGAACGTGGTCATCCAGAA
>CAMHEP010000012.1 GCA_946184195.1 uncultured Bacteroidales bacterium
CTGAGCGTGGTAGGCATCTGCCCTTTGGGGAATCAGCGCTGCTACCACGCTCAGTCTGCCCACCACGCTGACCAGCGTCGGTTCATGGGCATTTGGTGGTGCCACTGCACTAACAGAGATTCGTCTTGCCGGTACTCCGCTGCCCAACCTCACCGATGCTGAGAATCCTTTCCCGTGGGCACTTATCGAGAACGCAAGTTGCAAGGTGATTGTTCCTGACGATGCAACCAAAGAAGCCTGCAACCAAGATCCTTGGACATACTGGACAGGTTTCTACACTGCTAACCTCGTTGAGGTAGCCAGCCAGACTCCGACGGAGAACATCGAGGCAGAGGCAGCAGAAAAAGCTCACAAAGTTGTACGCGACGGACAAGTGTATATCCTGCGTGACGGCAAACGCTTCAATATTTGCGGCAGTGAAGTAAAATAAACAGACAAAACTTAACAATAAAACTTAACAATCTAAAACAATGAAAAAGTTTCTATTATCCGTCATGGCTCTGACGCTGAGCCTGACCACGTTTGCCGCAGAGGGCGATGTAATCTGGACAAATGGTAGTGACCTGTGGTTTAAACTGAGCGAACTATCTGATGGCACGTATGCCGTCATCAATCTGGGTGCTACAGACTATACCAACATCACAATCCCTGCTACCGCATGGTCGGATGAAAAGGGTGCAAATGTAACCATCTCGCAGGTCTATCTGGATAGTTGGAGTGACGGCGTATGGTTTGAGAATAGCGGTGATAACACCGTTATGGAGTCCTTAGTTATCAGCGAAGGTATCACCAAAGTGGCAAACAACGCCTTCAAAAATGCTACCGGACTAAAGTATCTGACCCTTCCAGCATCACTTACTGCCATTGGTGACTATGCTTTCTATGGTTGCGATGCTTTAGAGGGCATCTATTTCAACGGTACAGCCGCTCCCTCGTTGGGTACAGATGCTTTCAAAGGTAATAGTGCTTGGGACAAGATTGTCACCACTGCCAAGATTTACTGCCTTGAGGGTGATGCTGTCGCTACCTTCGATCAAGATCCTTGGACATATTTCACCAGTTTCTATGCGAACAACAATGTAGTTCTTTATCCTGTTGACCTCTACGATAACTACTTCGAAGATAAAAGTTGGTATAACGGCAAGCAGGTGAATGTCACTCTACACCGTACTTTTGCGGCAGGAGAGTGGTATACGCTCTGCGTTCCGTTCGCGATTAGCGAATACTATCTGAAAGCCGCCTTCGGTGACGGAGTCCAGGTAGCCGAGTTGTCCGGTTCGAGTAAAGACGGTGATAACTACACGCTGACCTTCACTCCCGTAACGTATGTTACCGCAGGCAAACCATGCCTTGTTAAGCCGTCTCAAAACGTTGACAATCCTTCGTTCGATTGGTCATGGTTCAATCAGGTAGCTAATCCGAAGGTGGAGACCGAGTATTTCGATATGATTGGTTCGTACGAGCAGGTAAGTCTGCAAGCCAGCGATTTCTATCTGGCAGACGGTAACAAGCTGTACAACCCTGCCACGGATGGCGGAGTGACGATGGGCGGCTATCGTGCCTATTTCCAGACCAAAGCCGGTGTACCTGCCGGTGCCAATGCCTTTGTTCGCTTTGCCGGTCAGGGTGCAACGGGTGTTGATGAGGCTTTAGAGGCTCCTGCTGCAGAGAAAGTGCTACGTGACGGACAAATCTATATAAAGTACAAAGGACAGATGTACGATGTACAAGGAAGAAGAATCCAGTACGAAGGACAAGAGATTAAGTAACTAACCCTTAAATAAACAGAATTATCATGAAACGTACTTATTTTGTTCCTGCAACAGCAACGATATATGTAGCTGCCGAGTCTACCCTTTTGAGCGGCAGTGCAGTTGTTACTCCGGCTCCGGAGTTTAGCTCCACCACGTTGGACGGTTTTGGCGGTTACGGCGGTAGCAGCAACAGTTATACTCCCCGCTAATTCGTACCCACGATGAGACGACTAATGACGATACTGACCATGCTGTGCGCCTTGAGCGCACAGCTGTGGTCAGCGAATAAAGTAGACTGGTATCTGTACGTATGGTCAGAGAGTGCTTCGGGTGACCTCGGTCAGTTTGAAGAGACCGAGGACGCCAATGTGTACGTCATCCCGGCGTGCGATGCAGTACCGGTAGAGGGTATTAATTTCTGTGTTCGCAATGGTGACTGGAGTACCAAATACGGATGGAAGGACAACAGTGTGACCGCCACGGGTATCGCTGTCGAGTTAGCATCTGCCAGTGGTGCGACCGGTTGGATGAGTCTGCCCGTAGGCAGTTACAAGGTGACTTTCGACGCAAGTGCGTTGACTATCCGCTTTGATAGCCCTGATAGTGGTGACGACGAGGATGAAGAGAGTTATCCGGACCACTCGGACTCGCGTCAGTTCCTTCGCGGCGGCGATATGACGATGGCGACATACATGGAGGACCTCGGTGCAGTGTTCCGCTATGCGGACGGCACAAGCGGCGATGTATTCGCTATCATGGAGTCCTACGGTGTCAACCTGGCTCGTCTGCGTCTCTATAACGCTCCGGGCACAGCGGTGAAGAGCGGCAGTGTCACCTACCGCACCCCGATAGTGACCCCTGTTCATCCGAATGGTTATCCCTATGCCGGAGAGGATGACATAGCAGCCCTCGCCTTGCGCGCCAAGAATCACCACATGCAAATATGCCTATCGTTCCACATGAGCGACTATTGGACCAACGCCACGCAGCAGATGATACCTGCCGCATGGGCTAATGCCGGCAGTCTGAATGCGTTGGGGGACTCGGTGTACAACTATGTGTACCGCTATATGTCGCGTCTGGTGGCACAAGGCACCACCCCCGAGTATGTATCGGTGGGCAACGAGACGAACTACGGCATGCTCTTCCAGACGACACAGGGTGCGAGCGTGAGCTATGGCGGTCATACAACCAATAACGGCATTAACAATGCTGTGTATCTCTACAACCGAGCCTACGATGCCATCAAGGCCGCCTCGCCTACGTCGCAAGTTATTCTGCACCACAGTTACGGTCACGACGGTAAGATTAGCGCTTGCCGTTCGTTCTTCCAGAACTTGAAGAATAACGGTTGTCGCTACGATATCGTCGGCGGTTCGTACTACCCGGCATGGGCCAGCGAGCAGGGTTCGAGCGATAATACGCCGAACGGTATGCTGAGTTGGGCATCTGCTATGGAGACGGCTATCGGCAAGCCGATAATGGTGATGGAAACCGGTTACTCGTGGACCCAATATCGTCCGAGCGGTCGCAACGGCGGTAACTACGAAGGACAACTCGGCATGAACGGCAGTTACAACGAGGCAAGTGAGGTAGGTCAACGCAATTTCCTATGCGACCTGCATGACAAGATAGCTTCTGATAGCCAGATATTAGGATACATGTACTGGGACCCCATCTTCGTCGACCAGCAGGTAGGCGGCAGCTGGATTAAGAGTTGCTGGGCAGAGAAATACGATGCCGGATACAATAAATGGTGGGAAGACGGCAATATCATCAGTAACACAACGTGGTTCGACTATTCGGGTAAGCCGCTCAAGGCACTCTATCAGGAGGTCAACTCCCGCAAAGTAGTGAGTCTGGATGACCCGACCGCAGTAGAGCAGACCGAATTGCCCGCAACTGCCGAGAAACTACTGATAGACGGACAACTCTATGTAAAGTACAAAGGACAGATGTACAATGTACAAGGACAAAAGGTGAAATGACGAATGGTTCGAGCAGTAGGGGAAGCTACTGCAAACCCTAAAGCCCTGTCGTTTTGCTCAACCAATAATAAAGAAGTGCTCCATAGGGGTGCTTCTTTTTTGTATGTCTATGATAGGATGAGAAAAGCTGCTGTGACCTATGCATGACCTTTGGATAACCTATGTGTGACCTATGCGTGACCTTTGGGTGACCTATGGGTGACCTTTGGGTGACCTATGGGAAAATTGGGTTAAAGAAGTATAAAAAGGAGAGTTTTTCGGGAAAAAATAAAAAAGCAAGAGAAAGTCTTGCATAGGTCAGAAAAAAGTTGTATCTTTGCAGTGAAATAAATTGGTCGACCAAAATATACTATGAAACACTACCCCATTATTGCACTGATAGCCGGTGCTATCCTACTGACCGGATGTGAGGCAAAGAAAGCGTCGCACCCGTGCCTGACATTGACTCAGGCAGACGCTCAACAAATGCAAAAGTCTCTGGGGAAATACCCCGTTTTCGACAAGAGTTATGCCTATGCTCAGGCAGCAGCCGATTCGGCTATTGCGCACGGCATGGATGTACCGGTACCTCACGATGCGGCAGGCGGATACACCCACGAGCAACACAAGAACAATTACTATGCGATGTACTATGCCGGCATCCTCTACCAAGTGACCGGCGAAGCGCGATATGCCACCTTCGTGAGGGACATGCTTCACGCTTATGCCGACCTCTACCCGACGTTAGGGATGCATCCGTACAAGGGTTCGCCCGTACCGGGTAAACTCTTCTGGCAGACGCTGAACGAGTCGGTATGGCTGTTGCATACGATACAGGCCTACGACTGCGTCTACGAAACCATTGAGCCATCGGAAAGGGAGTATATCGAGGCGAACCTACTCTTCCCCGTGTGCGATTTTATAGAGAAAGGAACGCAGGCTAACTACGACACCTTCAACAGGATGCACAACCACGCCACTTGGGCTAATGCAGCGGTAGGAATGACGGGCTATGTGACCGGCAACCGCGAGTTGGTAGACAAGGCGTTGTACGGTTCGGCAAAAGACGGCAGTGCGGGATTCCTCAAGCAGCTGAACGAACTCTTCTCGCCGGACGGCTATTTCACGGAGGGTGCATACTATTTACGCTATGCTATATGGCCGTTCATGCTCTTTGCGCAAGCCATCGAGCAGAATGAGCCGGAGCTGAAGATATTCGAACGCAGGGACGGCATCCTGCTGAAAGCGGTGAATGCTCTGTTGCAACAGGCCTACAACGGCACCATCATCCGCGCCAACGATGCGCTGAAGAAGACCTACAGCACGCAGGAGATAGTCTGTGCAGTAGACATTGCTTACTGGGCAGGTCGGGATGCAGAGCTGTTGGATATAGCCGAGCAGCAAGGCAGTTTTGTGCTATCGTCGGCAGGTATAGCGACAGCCCGCGCCATCGCCGAGGGGAAGAAGAAAGACTTCTGTTTCAAGAGTACCCTCTTCCACGACGGTGCTGACGGCGACAAGGGCGGCGTAGCCATCATCCGTCGCGGTGAAGGCAACAAGCAACTGATGCTTGTGATGAAAGCGACTGCACACGGTCTATCGCACGGTCACTACGACAAACTGACCCTCAGCCTCTACGACAACGGACACGAGATACTGACGGATTACGGTGCCGCCCGATTCCTGAATATAGAGTCGAAGAGCGGCGGCAGGTACACCCCTGAAAACGACACCTATGCCATGCAGACCGTCGCCCATAACACGCTGGTAGCCGATCAGGAGTCGCACTTCAAGGGAGACTACAACACATCGATGCAGTACGCTTCGCGTATCTGCTACGCAGATCTCAACGACACCTGCAGCGTGGTAGCCGCTGAGGACAAGAACGCTTATCGCGACAAGGATATCTCGATGCGCCGGACAATAGCCGTGCTGCAACCTCAAGGGACGGAGTATCCGATGACCATTGATATCGTCCGTGCCACATCCCCGTCGGCTCATACATACGACCTGCCCTTCCACTACAACGGGCATCTTATCAACAGCAGTTTCGACTCCCGTCGTGAGACATGTTCGTTGCGACCGATGGCAGGCGGTTACGGCTATGAGCACCTATGGAAGGAGTGCGAGCGAGAGGTAGAGAGTGAGAATGTATGGTTCACCATCTTGGAGGACGACCGCTTCTACAGCGTGACGACGGCATTGGGAACGGGCAAGGTATACCTCACTCGCAGCGGTGCCAACGACCCGAATATGAACTTGAGGAGCGAACCCGCCGTTATCTTCCGCAAAGAGGGTCTGTCCGATTACACCTTTGCCAGCGTCATCGAGCCTCACGGCCTATTCGACCCGAACCTTGAACTAACCAAAGGCGCCAATGCACCGACAGAGAAAGTAGAGGTTGTGTACGATGGCGAGGACTATACTGCCGTACAAATAGCTATACACGGACGGGAACTGCCGGTGCTATTCATCGCAGTGAACGCAGCGGAGGAAGGGAAAGAGGAACATCGTCTAAGCCTCAATGGCAAGACCTATAACTGGACAGGAAACTACTATGTACAACAATAAACAAACCCACTAAAACGAATTGATTATGAAGACAAGAAGTGCAAGTTTTGTCTTGGAGAAAGACACGAAATGGGAGAATCCCGCTCCCGGAATCCGTCGTCAAGTGATGGCCTACGACGGACAGTTGATGTTAGTGAAAGTATGCTTTGAGAAAGGTGCCGTGGGAGCACCTCATGAGCACTATCACTCGCAGGCGACGTATGTAGCCAGCGGTAAATTCGAACTGCTCATCGGCGAGGAGAAGAAGGTAATCAGCGCAGGCGACAGTTACTATGTAGCGCCGGACGAATGGCACGGCTGCGTATGTCTAGAGGAAGGTATCCTCATAGACACCTTCTCGCCTATGCGTGCCGACTTCCTGCAAAAATAGTCCTTATTGAAAAAACACTTTTAATATAAGAAACGATGAAAATTAAAGGACTGAGATGGTGGATACTATCGCTGATAGTCATCGTGACCATCATCAATTATCTGGACCGCAATACGCTTGGCATCATGTGGAGCGAGATTGTGCGCGACCTCGGGCTGATAGATGCAGAGGGACTGAGTGAGGCTGAGTTTAACAGCCGTTCAAAGGAACTCTTTGCTTATATCAACATGATTTTTATGGTAGCCTACGGTATCTCGCAGATGGTCTCAGGCAAGATGTACGACAAGATTGGTACTCGACTGGGGTTCACCTTCTCCGCGCTAATCTGGGGTGTGAGCGATATGCTGATGGCGTTGGCAGGCGGCGTTAAGTCGATATGCGGTTTCCGCGCCGGCTTAGGATTGGGTGTAGCGGGTCCATGGCCCGGAACGGTGAAGAGTAACGCCGAGTGGTTTCCGCAGAAGGAGCGCGCGTTGGCACAGGGTCTATTCAATGCAGGAGCGTCAGTAGGAGCCATCTTAGCACCAATACTGATAGCGCTTATATGTGCCGCTTTCGGCTGGAAGATGACGTTTGTAGCTATTGGCGTGTTGGCACCGCTATGGGTGTTGCCATGGCTATGGTTAAGAAAGACCGGTCCGAAAGAGCATCCGTACATCACGGATGAGGAGAAAGAGTATATCCTTAGCGGTCAACCGGAATGCAAAGTGACCAACGACAAGGGATTGAGTTGGGGACAACTTCTCTCGAAGCGAAAGAGTTATGCCGTCATCTTAACCCGCTTCTTTCTTGACCCGGTATGGTGGATGTTCGTGACCTGGCTGCCCATCTACTTGGGTCAGAAATACCAAATGGACCTGAAGGCATTGGCCGCTCACATGTGGATCCCGTATGTAGGAGCCGCCTTGGGTTCGATAGCAGGCGGCTGGGTAAGCAGTCACTTAGTGAGTGCCGGACGGACAGTTAATTTCGCCCGTAAGACCAGTATCGTCATCGGAGCGATGCTGACACTGCCTGCGCTCATCTATGTTGCCTTCGTGCACGAAGCGATGGTAGCGGTGCTCTGCATGGCAGTGATACTCTTTGGTTTCCAGTTCTCGATGAACAACGTACAGACTTTGGCAAGCGATATGTACACGGGTAAGAGCGTAGGTTCACTGGCAGGACTGGGCGGTGCGGCGGCTACCTTGGGAACCATCCTGAGTATCTGCTTTATCCCGATGCTGACCGCCGGCGATAACTGGACCCCATTCTTCATCATGGGAGCAGCCCTGGTACCTATCAGTGTGGCATGCGTATTCGTATTCGGTAAGAACATCAGTCATGAATAAAAGATTCAACAACTAATCATAACTAAAAAAGACAACAATGAAACGCTTAGAGAACAAAGTCGCCATCGTGACAGGTGGTGCCCGCGACTTAGGTCGCGCCGTTTCGGTAAAATTAGCTTCCGAGGGAGCTAAGGTAGTAGTAAACTATTTCGACAACGAGGATGATGCCAAAGTGACTCGTGACATGATCAAAGAAGCCGGTTCAGAGTGCATCATCGTGCAAGGCGATATGACCAAGGCCGCTGATGTAAAACGCATTGTGGACGAGAGTGTAAAAGCATTCGGCAACGACATTCACGTGCTGGTGAACGTAGTAGGCGGAATCGTCGGCAGAAAGAAGATTACCGAGCAGGACGAGGCATGGTATAATTTCCTGATGGATGTTAATATGAAGAGTTGCTGGCTGTGCACCCGGGAGGTAGTGCCTCATATGCCCAAGGGTTCGTCGATTATCAACTTCTCGTCGTTGGCAGCCCGTGACGGCGGAGGTCCGGGTGCTTCGATGTACGCTACGGCAAAGGGTGCAGTGGCTGTTTTCACCCGCTCGATGGCCAAGGAATTAGGTCCTGACGGAATCCGCGTGAACGCATTGGCTCCCGGTACGATTGCCACGTCCTTCCATGACCGTTTCAACACTCCGGAGAACCGCGAACGCATGAAAGGTATTTACCCATTGCGTCGTGAGGGAGATGCAGGCGATGTAGCTGACCTGGTATGCTTCCTTGCATGCGACGAGAGTGACTATATCACCGGCACGAACATAGATATAAACGGCGGTATCTTCTTCTCTTAATCAGATACCGCCACTAAGGCAAGGACTACCTTAGAAAATCAATAGATGAGGTAGTAATAATGAGACTGTTTCGCTTTGTTATAGAGGCGAAACAGTTGTTTATAGTCGCTCTCGGGATAGATGTCGGCAGCGCGATAGAGTATCCAGCAAAAGTTCTGTTGCTCCTTGGACCAATCGCTTATCTGCTCGTATGGCCAGGCAGTGACGGGTTTGCCGAGGTAGGGCTTGAGAAAATCAATGGATGTACGAAGGGACGGTGTACGAATTACCATGGATGAAGAATGTGCATTCCGGAGAATGTCCTCCATATCAAGAAAATGCTTGATATTATAACAACTATAGCCGAAAGCACGTGTCCGTGTGAGTTCGTGCGGCTGACGTCCATCATGTAAGACCTGTTTTTCGAGTCGCTGAGTACAGAAAGAGTTGCTATAGGTATTCCATACACTATCATTGCCCGTGAAGCGGGCGTAGACAGCCACTTGAATATGGTAGGCGGTACCGTGGTTGTTCTCTGCCGCGTCTTCCTTAATCCCCTGTGGTGAGGTGAGCATCCATTGGAGGTATTGAGTGAACCATTGGCGAATAGCATGGATATCCTTGGCTTTGGCGTAGCGTGAAGCGGAGAGGATGTCGACCGCATCGGGGACGATGAGGAATGAATAGCCATCCAGTAGTCCACTGTTACTCCCTTGGTTGTTGTTATGTCCGAGCCGAACCTGACTATACGCCATATTGGGGTTCATGTGTGTCTTCTTATTGATAAACCACGTGCGGAGCACGTCCCAAGCAGCAGCGGCGTACTTATCATCTTCCGTGTAAAAATATGCCAGTGTGAAGGTACGCAGTGCCTTCTCGAAAGCATCGAGGTTAGGTCTATCGAGTCCCTCAATCTCAGGATTGACTTGTCCGTCTCGTCTGACGTAGGGCAGATGGTCGGGAGTATCGGGATTGGGCCACCAGTAGCGCGCCATGGAATAGTAGTCGTGCTTATCGCCGGACGGCGGCAAGGTACGCTTGTTAACGACGGAGGGTGCGGGTGAACCGAGTCGTTTGTCGGCATCGCGCACGATGGCAGCGACTGCTGCGGTGACAGTATCGGAGGGGTGGTCACGGTGCAGGAGCATCCTTTCACGATTCCAGACGTAGGAGTTGTGAAGCCTCTCCCCCGCCCCCTCTCTCGTAGAGAAGGAAGGTGTGAGTGGCGAAGAGTTAGCGGAGAGTGGTGCAAACAGGAGAACCACAAGCATTGTTAAAAGAGAGTGTCTCATAAGGCAAATCGGCAGGTGTAGTTAGATTGATCATCGTGACATGTGACAATAACTATGCCACTGATTGTATCGGGAAGGATGAGCGAAGAAATAGCGGAAAGATGGTGTACCTCGTAGAGTAGTCGTCCATCGGGGTTATAGATAGCGAGAGTCGCGATGGGACGATGAATACATAGGGTATGTTTACCGAGATAAGAGAGCGGTATGAGGTCCGGATGTGCATCATCCTCCCCCGATGGTGTAGAGGCACTATGCCGCGCCTGCCACTGTGCCCGATAGAGCGAAGCAGGAGACAATCCTTGACGGTTTTGTCCCTCGACATATCCAAGGGTGAAAGAGGATGCGGAAACGGGTGTGCCTGTAATCTTCTTAGCCTGACATCCGATGGCATAGTTTTGTGAAGTAGGTGGTTTCTGAAGTCCGATAGTTCCGTAAGTAGCGTCCACATCGCAGTTCCAAAGTACAGACTGCACGGCAGCCCATCCATGTCCTGTTCCCATTGCCACACGATTATATAGTCCGAGGGTGAAAGGACGTATCATATTAACCTCGCGGTGATTATCATAGAGCATGCCTTGAGTCCAAGCTCGGTGTCCTTCGTTGACCGAGTTGATAGCATCGGAAGTACAGTAGAGGAATACATTTCCGGAGGTAGACGATGTGCCGTTGGACATGAAATGATGTCGTCCGCCGCGGGCATAGCAGGAGTCGAAGAGGAGTAGTTGAGAATAGAGGTATGTGTTAAAATTATACATCCTCTCTCCTGTGGTGATACCGACGGGGTCAACGGCATTGCACCTAAGGAAAGTAGAACGTCGGCATGCCTCCGTGACGAGTCCGGCTTGTCCGAAGCCGGAGAAGGAGCAGTCGACCGCCCACACATTCTCGCAAGAACGGAAGCGAAGTGCATTCCACGCATGATTCTCGTCCTCTCCGCCATTACTATCGATGACGATGGAGAGGTTCTCGACGCCGCTATTCGTAATCGTGCCACTCATATCAGGGACATATACATAACTCTGCGATAGGGTTCGGTTGAGGGTATAGAAGACGGGTGCATCGAGGGTGAGGGTGTTTCCGTTGATAGCGTTGATATAGCGATGGTAGACGATGGGGTAACTATTCACCGTCCATCGTTCGTCGTCCGCAGAAGGGTCGGAAGGGTCCGGATAGGGCACACCTCCATAGTTGACGGCAGCGAGCCATGCCGCGGTGCAAGGGTGATAGATAATGAGGGGTTGTCCGACAGAGAAGGCAGACGCATTCGAGACAGTGATGGTGGTGTCTCCAGGGCGTACTATTTGCGTGACGATATTCTGCTTGGTACCACTGACGACAGTAGCTCCCCAAATACGTTTACTACTACCGACGACAAGCACATCACGCTGATGGGGTGTATCGCCTGTGGCCCTCAGGATAGTGTTTGCACCTTCGCCACGCAGCACGACACCGCTATAGGGGACAGATAATGTACCTGCAATGGTATAGGTACCTGCTTGGAGCAAAAGCGCTCCTCGTATTCCGTTCACCAAAGGTCGTTGCCCCACCGCATCAATCGCAGCCTGAATACGAGCCGTGTTATCACCACTGACAGGTGTCAATATGCTGACCGTCGGCACTTCGGGCAAGTCAGCATCCCCACCCTGATAGCCGGCATGCGAAAAGTCCGGCAGCACAAATCCATCCGCATCAGCGTGATAAACAAGCGTCTTTCCTTGCTCAGTGAGTAAGGAGGAGTTCCAAGCGCCAAGGAGTTCCCTTCTGCCCTCCCCCCATAGGTGAGGGGAATAAGGACCAAGGACGAAGGAGGCTATGCAGAGGATGAGAAGTCGTTTCATCAGGGAAGAATGCCGATAGGTTTACCGTCTGTACCAAGCATCGTTGTGGAGGACTGAAGCGAATATGTCTTCTTCTGAAATTTCGGTTTTCCGTTATACATATCCGTTGCCGTAGCCCCTGCCTGTGCACCGATACGTCCGGTGAGATAGGTGAGGCACCGCTCCGCATGCTGGTTGTGTCCACTAAGCCGAATAGCCCATTTAGCAGAAGAGTTGAGGAAGATGGTATTTGTCAGAATCACATGGTTAATACCCTTCTGCCGTAGTATAGTCTGGTCCTCCCGATCATTGACTTCGTCAAAGACACAGTGGTCCACATAGAGCGTTCCACCAGAGGTGGACTCATCAATGCCCAACCGGTTGTAATCAATAGCCCACTGGGTGATAGATAGGAAAAGTGTATTATAGAACGAGACATATTCGGCATTATAGAGTCCCTTCTCCTCTTTTTCCTCAGCGAGAGCAAATCCCCGGAAAGAGTGGTGCAAAGTAGAGTTACGGACGATGATAGAATCGGCAAAGGTATTCTTGTAGGACTTGAAGACAGCACCCCCATCCGTGATATTAAATCCACTGATGTCACAGTGGTCAAGGACAAGCATATAGTTATTAGCAGTCTCCTTATTGGCAGTAAAGCAATATTTAGCCACGGGATTGCCCTTTGCGTCATCGCCGCGGAGGGTGAGTCCGCGCATCTCCAGACGGGCATGTCCTCCTATTTCGAATCCGATGATTGTGTTTGACTCGCCACCGATACGAAGCAAAGGTTTAGCGTTGTCTGCTGCTCGAATGATGAGATGGTCAGATATCTTAGCCTTCTTGGTGAGCAGGTACTCACCGTCCGCTATGGTGATGACATCCCCACCCTGCGCTTTACGAAGAGCTTTCATCAAGTCATCTGAAGTTGCGACTTCCCAGTTTTTCGGCTTACGAGGTGCCGACGCGTTTTCGGAGATGGGAGTATACCATGCAGGACCACAGTTGGACTTATCGGCGAGGACATAATCATCCTTAGCGAGAATCTCCATTGCCCCAAAACCCTCTACGTCGGGCACCATCATATCATGCCAGAAAGAGGTTTTGACATCCTGAGCGGCAGAAGTAGGATCAAAGCCGTTCATTCCGAAGAGAACATTATGAAGGAAACTTATGTCGTAGTCGGTATCGTGCGCCACAACGAGGTCGGCAGCCGTCGGGCAATAGACCATATTATCCCGTATGACGGTACGTTCGGGTTTGGCATCGCGATCGCGACTGCCCTTCCCCATACAGAGTTCGAAAGGCACTGCACAACTGACAAACGTATTCTTCTCAATACGTGCGTCCTTAACCTGATGGTAGCCATTTAGTACCGTATTAGGTATACCATTCATGATACATAGTGCTGCGCGGAACTCCTTACCGGCACATTTATAAAAGAGGTTATGATGGACATATTGTCCCTCATTGACGATACGCACACCGCCGGTATGCTTCTTACCGTTACCGATGAAGACATTGCCATACACCTCATTGCGATCGCCGTGACGCAGTACAAGCGAACCTTCGCATTCGAGGAACGTGTTATTACGAATCACATTCTCGCAACTCTTAACCGACACAATCTCCACCTCACCATTGCAGTGTTCAAAGAGGTTATGCTCCACCGTAGTCCAACTATTATGTTTGGATACATGACTGGTACCGATACGTATTGTCTCACCGCCGTTGGCACCGAGAGGCTTACGTGTACCGAAATAGTTGTACCGGATAATGTGGTGATTCTCCCAACTGGCGCTATCGTTGGGCCAAACGATGAAGGTCGTTCCCTGATTCGATTTGCCTCCGAAATAACAATACTCGACGATATTATCCTTGCCCCACATACTCATCCAATCACTTTGCTCTGCCTTATCCTGCGGGTTGTAGTGGTCGATGACGCAGTGGCTGACCACACTATGGTTCGCATAGTCTTCCTTAGAGGTACGCATTTCGATGACATGACGTACTCCCTGACCGCCGTTGACAAACACCAGTCCCGATACGTGCACATAATCGCCGGAAAAACGAAAAGAAGAAGCCCCCTGTAAGAGAGTCTTACCCATCTGTTCAACCGTGATAGTGATAGGACGATCGGCTGTTCCCTCAGCTCGTTTGACGACCAAGGCCGCATCCGTCCATATGCCTGCAGTCATAACCAGTGAATCACCTGCCTGAAGGCGCTTAGCAGTCTGATTGAATGTCTCGGCATCGCTCACCGAATAGGTCGCTGCCGACATAGCAAGAGCTCCCACAACAAGAGCACATAGGGAAAGAATCTTTTTCATCGTTATTGTTGCTTTATAAATATTTGTCCGTTCATATTGACATACATCGTCTGTCCGTTTCGATTAAGACGCAGCATATACACACCATCCATCATCACCCATTTGGGTGCAAATTCATCATTAGTCATTTCCACTGCCGACACAGGTGATGGCAGGGTGTCGCTCTCCACATTATTATTCCACAGCACCTGCGAATTGTTCATCGTGGTATGGATGGTGATGGGTGAGCGCACCAAGATATTGTCGCTAAAAACGCAGCCGATAGGTTTCTTTGAATACTTGCCGTTGTTAGTAAAGCCCACCTCAATGCCCGAAGCACAGTCGACGAGGGTGTTATGCGTTATCTGTACGTTTTCAGGGAGGAAATGCGCCGAGTAAGAAGTGGATGTATTCGTAGCATCGCCATTCGTAAGCGTTAGTCCCGCATCCCACGTATTGCCCGTCAGATTCTCCATGTAATTACCCGTGATGATATGGTCTTTTCCATAGACGCGTATGCCTCCGGTGCCTATCGTTCCGCCATCAAAGACAGCAGTCTTACCCTCGCCATAGAACGAGTTATTCTCGGCACGATTGCGCTTCCCTTGTCTGAGACACAATGTACCCAAACAACGGCGAAAGACATTATCGCGGATGATGTTATCGCAACTTTTGACCGACACTATCTCGGGGTCACCATCGCAATCCTCAAACACATTACCCTCCACCACGGTATAAGCCGATTGCATGGTGAGGTCACTCACGCCGATACGTATTGTCTCCTTCTCGTTGGAGGCACGCGGGCCGACGCGACGGAAGATGTTATGGTCGATGGTATCATGCTGACTGATGAGCGGCACTCCGTGAGCTCCATCGATGACGAAGAGTGAGCCTCCGTCCTGTTTATCTTCAAACACGTTATGGTCAAAACGGTTATGACCGCTGGTGCAGGTTGTATTCTCCCATATATCGCCAATGAGTATCCACTTGGAGGTCTGGTCGTCCTTGTCTTTCGACATGGTGAAACGGCAACCCGTCACACGGATATGGTGTGCCCCTTGGAATTTCATCATCGAACTGGTGGCACTCATGTCGAAGTCCAGACCATCAAAGATGATATAAGATGCCTGCTTGAGCGTGATGCAGCCCGTGCCCGTAACCTTGGCGCCAAGCGGCTGCTGCGCCTTCACGACAATTGGGGCTGATGCCGTTCCGCTATTCGTGAGCGTGAGCCAAGACAGCACATAACTGCCGTTGGCGAGCACCAACGTGTCACCGGCTACGGCTGAGGGTATAGCCGTCTTAGCCGCAGCGGCAGTTGTCAATACTCGAGTGGCTGCATTTACTATACAAAGCGACAATGTACAATGTACAAAAGAGGCTATGAAGAGAGTGATAAGGCGTTTCATTATTTCTCCCAAATAATATCAAACATAAGTTCAGGTATTCTGCGACTCACTGCATCTTTCGGCATCGCCGTCACATGGATGATACCGTTCTTACCCGTCGAGAAATTGCGTACCCAACCGTAGGAATAAGCATCCAAACTGAAGTGCGAATTAGAATAACCCGCATCGGTACTACTGCGGTAAACACGCGGTGCCTTACTGGAAGGCTCGGTAACTCCCTCGAAGAACGCAGCATCCAGACTCACTATCGTGCCTGCCTTGTAGGCTTCGATGATAGCGTTCTCGGCAGCATTCTCAGGCTTGAGCACACGGAAACACGTCTCCGTGAGGAAGAAGGGCTGCCACGAACCATCCTGCGGGTCAATAGACTTTTTGTCACACTTAAAGTTCTTTACCGTATTAGCAGCATTATGCGGTCCATAGAGTTGTACATATCCCTCCTGATCATAGAGTAAGAAGTCAATATCTAACATATATTCTGCTGCCGAGCAACTACTGATGACCATACCGGTCTCCGCATCAAAGAACGACTCTTCCGTGCCACCAAATTGTTCACGAGCACTGAGTAGCACGTTTTTATGGGTATAGTAACGCGGTTCGTTAGGATCTGAGATGATCCGGAAAGGCTGTTTGATAAGAAGCGTCTTTGTACCCTCGTAATAGAGAGCCTTCAGTGTGCCTGTTTTCTCACCGCCGAAGTAGTTGGTCGGCATGTCAAGAATCATCTCCTCATCGGATTGCATCTTAATCAGCAGCGGCTCATCATCCAGCATCACTTGCTCGATGAGCAATAGACGCTCGCCCGTCAGCGTGATAGGCGTATACTTAGTGAGCGACTCCGGGCAGGACTTAATAACCGGTTTCTCTTTCTCCACTATAAAAGTAGCCCCATCAGGACCTATCTGTTGCTCCTGCTGACCATCGAAATATACAAGACGCAAGGTCTGCTTGTCCGTCACATCCATGAGCGGCACACGAAAGACCAGTTCGTCCTTACGCTGTGCCACTATAACAGCGTCTACCGAACCTATCAACACGCGCTCCACCACATGCAGATTCGATCCCTCAAGCACTACCTCCTGTTTCACGGTGCCAGTATCCGGATAGTGTTCCACGATGGGTGTGAGATAGGTCAGGTTGAAGGAAGACGTTGACTCACTCGTTCCCACCATATTCCTTACCTTCACCTTACCACTGCGACTCGTTGTCTCCGCACGGATAATCAGCTTGGTGTCACTCACCCGATAGCGAATAGACGCTGCACCGCCACCTATAAAAACACTATCCACACGTTGCAAGTTTTCACCAATCACGGTAATCTCTGCCCCGGGTTCACCCTGCTTAGGCATGAAATCATGCACATACGGAGCCTCCACCGTATAGGTGTCTACATATGCCTTCTCACAGGCAACCATCAGCATCGCCGTAGCGAGCATCCATAGTGTTCGTTTCATAGTTTTAGTATCCCACATTTTGTGTAATGTCTTGATTAATATCTATTTCTTTTTGAGGAATAGGCAGTAGGAGCGTGTTATCCGACAATGTCAGCATGCCTGTTGCAGCAATGATTGATGAATAATAATTTTCCGTCTGCCAATGCGTCTCCATCACATCGACTACACGTTCTGTCCGAATAAGGTCAAACCACCGCTGATTCTCATACGCCAGTTCCAACCGACGCTCTTTGTCCAAGGCGGTACGCATAGCGTGCTTGTTACCGAAATCAGACGCTGAAAGCGCACTCAATCCCGCACGTTCACGGGTCTTATTTAGATACGGTACAGCCGCAGCCGGACCCTCCAACTCGTTGAGCACCTCGGCATAGAGAAGAAGGATATCCGCGTAGCGCAACACCGGCCAGTCACGGTCGCCATCCTCCTTCACCACCACCGGCGAGAGGTATTTCTTCACATAACGACGGTCAATGATTTCGTCGTTCTCGTTCTTGTAGTCGAGTGCCAACGTGACATCGCGACGAGTGTCGGCACTGCTATATGCTCCCACGAGGTTATCCGTAGGATAGTTGTAACCATTGCCATCGCCGTTGATGACATTCGCACCACTCTGCTGAGGCGCGAAACGATTACCAAAGGGATTTCCCAAGCCTAATCCACCTGATGTATAACGGATGGTGAAGATAATCTCGGCGTTCATCTCGTTAGCAATATCGAATACCGAGGCATAAGTAGACATGAGGTCATGCCCGCTATGGTCGATGATATCCTTGAGAAGATCACGTGTTGTAGTATCGTATTGTCCGCGTGTCAGCCTAACCTTAGCGAGTAATCCCTTAGCAGCCCAGCAGGTAGCTCGTCCGAGGTTTGCGTCATCGTAGGATGTCGGTAGATTCCGGGCGGCATAGGTGAGGTCTTCCTCAATAAGGCGATAGACCTCGTCAATGGTAGCACGTACCATCTCGCGGGCACCATCAGCCGTCAGCCTGTCACGCACAATGAAGACGGGACCAAAGAGTCGCACGAGGTTGAAATAATGGTACGCACGGATAAACCGTGCCTCTCCCTCAAATTGCCCACGGTGTGCATCATCCACCACATCAATATGGCTGAGGACGGCATTACAACGAGCAATGTTATGATACACCGCCTGCCAATAGGAATAGACATGCTGATTGGTAGCAGAGATACGCGACTGGTCGAAGTCGAAGAGCAAAGTATTGACCGTACTGGTGGTAGCCGTGTTGTAGAGTCGGGCGTTATCACTACGCAGTTCGGTGAGCATCCACTCGTACTCCATGGGCTTATGCAAACCGTTGTAGCACGCTACGACAGCGGCATTGAGTTGGTCGGTGTTCTTATAGAACGAGGTATCGCCGATGAGTGAGATAGGTTCCTGACGCAGGCATGACGCCAACAGCATGGCGGCGATGATGATAATGGTATTGCGTTTCATAACTAATCCTTTCTTTCCGTTAAAAACCTATCTCCACACCAAAGGAGAAGGTGCGTTGTATAGGGAAGCCGCCACGCTGGTAGCCGTCTACCAAGGGGGAACTATATTCGTTGGAGGTATAGCGTGCCTCAGGATTGATACCCTTATAGCCCGATCCCCATATGTAAAGCAGGTTCTGGGCTGAGGCGTAGATGCGTATGGTGTTGAGCCGTATGGGGCGAAGCATCTTCTTCGAGAAGCGATATCCGATAGTAAGATCCTTGATAGCACCATAAGACGCGTCTTGTAGGAGGTAGTCGGTCAGTTCCCATGCCATACCGTCTCCATTGGCGAAGGTAGGTGTTTTGCCATCGCCGGGATGTTGGGGTGAGATATAACGATTGTTGACATAGGCACGATTGATTTTCTTCGTCTCGGAGTAATAGCCATCGCCATTGAGGACGGTCACGCCTCCTACCCCCTGCAGCATGATACTGACGTCAAAACCATAGAAGCGCCATGCCGAGGTGAGCCCCCATGTTATCTTAGGGAAAGGATTACCGAGCACATCGCGGTCGTAGGCATCGATGACGCCATTGCCGTCGCGGTCTACTACCTTGAGTGTTCCGGGAACTACGGTCTTACCCACGAGGAAGACGTCAGTAGCTTTCCTGCCGGCGAGAAACGCATCTATCTCTGCCTGACTCTGCCATATACCATCGGTGCGATAGCCATAGTATTGAATGGACGGTCCGCCAATCTGCGCCACGTATACCTCACTGCGCTCGCCATAGCTAAGCAGTCGTTCCGTGCCGGGAGCCAGTTGAAGAAGGCGGTTATCGTTCCAAGCGAGGTTAGCCTGTATCTGCCACTCAAGTCGTTTGGACTTGATGGGATAGGTATTGAGGTCGAGTTCGACACCTTGATTGCGCACCTTACCGATATTATTCCAATAGTTGGTATAGCCGGTAATGGCGAGAGCGGGTTGTTCGAAGAGAAGGCTACGGGTGATGGAGTAGTAGTAATCCAGTGTCAGGTTAATACGTGTATTGACAAGACTGAGGTCCACCCCGACGTCGAACTCGTTGGTCTGCTCCCACGATATGGAACGGTTAGCCAAGGTAGCACTTGTGTTAGCCAGTCCCGGGGAGACAGTGTTGGCAGTTCCAAAGGTATAATTAGCGGGATAGAGTTTATCGTAAGCCGCATAGTTGACGATATCGTTATTACCGGTTATACCCCACGAGGCACGCAGTTTGAGTTGGTTAATGGTAGTGACATCCCGCATGAACGGTTCCTCGCTGATACGCCATCCGGCGGACACGGCGGGGAACCATCCCCATTGGCGTTCGGGTCCGAACTTACTGGAGCCATCGGTACGCAGCGAGAGCGAGACGAGGTAGCGGTTATCGTAGGCGTAGTTAAATCGTCCGAGCACAGAGAGCAGCACCTCTGCCTGACGCTCAGTATAGGTACGACGTATACCTTTGCCGTCGACAAGAGTGATGTCTGTAGCCGCATTGAGTGTATGTACATCGTCGTTCGGGAAACCTGTGCCGTATATACCGGCCGTCTTGGTATTGATACGATTGGCGGTAAAGCCGAGCATTGCACCCAATTGGTGCTTACCGCGAATGGTGACATCATAGTTGAGCGTATTCTCGGTGAGCAGGTCTACTTTGAGTGCATTAGTGTATACGCCGTAGTTAGCGTCCCCCTCACTTTTGGTGTTCGCATTATGGTAGGCATTGTAGTCTCGGTACTGCACATAGAAACCGTTAGAGGAGCGGAAGGTGAAGCCTTTAAGGATATTGATTTGGATGTAGGCAGAGGTATTCAGTCGATAGTCCTCTGTGATACGCGACTCGTTATCGATGACACATCGCGGGTTATTATTGTTCGTTCCCCAAGGCTTGGCGGTGAAGGGATTGCCGTCCTCGTCCCAATAGGTGCGGTCGTTGAAATGTCGACCGTGTGCATAGGAGCCGACAGGTTGTCCGGTGAGTGCAGCGGTCGTCTCAGTATGGGTAGGCGGTAGCCATGAGTAGGTACGGTAGAAATCGATGAAGTTGGTAGCGGGCGCTTCACGACGTGAGTACGATGGTGCTATATTAACACCTATCTCCACATATTTGGAGAGCGTAGCATTGATTTTAGCGCGTACGTTGGCTTTGTCGTACCGACTATGAATCATGATACCGTCGTCACCTGTGTACGAACCGGAAACATAGTATTTACACTCTTTCTTACCTCCTGAGACAGAGAACTGCACATTGGTGATATTCGCTACGGAACGCAGTGCCTCGCGTTGCCAGTCGGTATGATTGTCAATAGAGAGCCACGCCAGTTCACTCTTAGAGGGAGCAGTACCACCAAGTGAAGCTTCCTGCTGCAGCAGTCGCACATAATCATGTGCATCCATGAGGTCATGCAATCGATACGCCTGCTTAAAGCCTGTGTAGGCTTTGATGGAATACTTAGCTTTCTGTATGTCGCCGCTTTTGGTAGTGATGAGAATGACACCATT